>NZ_JACFYV010000132.1:0-18624 GCF_016759955.1 Burkholderia sp. KCJ3K979 | reverse complement strand
GTGCAGGGAAGCGCATCTCGAGTCGCGCTGGCGTGCCGCTTCATGTACCCGCGCCAAACAAAAAACCCGCGAGCGCTGCATTTCTCGCGGGTTTTTCACACCTTCATCGAATCGAATCGCATCAACGCAATCGATGGTGCCGGGGACCGGACTCGAACCGGCAAGCCAGTTAAGGCGGCGGATTTTCGTCACACTGCTTCTTTCAAAGCCGGCGTCGCGTGCGCGAACCGTTCGTGCGCTGGACTATGCCTTCACCGTCGCGCGCGGGCGTGACCGCTGCCCGTGCGCCTTAGGCGCCCCCCGTCTAGTCTCTACACCTTCCTCGCGGATGCCGCGAGGCTTGGCTCGGCGTTGCCTCGATGCGCACATCAGGGGTTTCGCCGAATTTGAAGGGTTCTGCACCGACCGTTTCCGGCCGGGCACTCAATCGTTTAAGTCCGCTATGTTTACCAATTTCATCACCCCGGCAAGAGGGCGGACGCGATTCTACCATTGCTTGCGCATGCGTTCCCTCATTCCGCCGCGCCGCATCGAGACACCGGCCGTCGTCGCACCGCTTGCTCCCTCGCATTCGACGCCGATACCACACCGACGCCACTGGGCCGACGATTTCATCCCGCGCCGCCACCTCCGCCGATACAATCGACCGCGCGTCGTTCGCCGGCCTCAACCGCCTGACGTTTGTGTCGTGCCTTTCGCGAAACAAGCGTCGCGCGCGTCATCGCGAAGTCACAAACGTTTTCGATAATTCCCCGGCCGAAAACGTTTACATCGCATGACTTCATGACCTCGACCATCAAGGACGTCGCTGCCCTCGCGGGCTTCTCGATCGCCACCGTTTCGCGTGCGATCAACGCGCCGCATACCGTCAGCCCCGCCACGCTGCAGACGATCCGCACCGCCATCGACACGCTGCAGTTCCGCCCGAGCCCGCTCGGCCGGCAACTGCGCGGCGAGCGCACGCGGCTCGTCGGCGTCGTCGTGCCGACGCTGTCGAACCCGGTGTTCGCAGACTGCCTGCAAGGCATCGACGCGCTCGCGACCGCGGCCGGTTTCAAGCTGATCCTGATGACGACCGAATACGACGCCGCGCGCGAGCGCCATGCGATCGAAACGCTGCGCGAGCAGCGCGTCGAAGGGCTGATCCTCACCGTCGCCGATGCGGATACGCACCCGCTGCTCGACATGCTCGATCGCGACGGCCCGCATTACGTGCTGATGCACAACGACACGCAGCGCCGTCCGTCGGTGTCGGTCGACAACCGCCGCGCCGCCTATGACGGCGTGCGGTTGCTGACCGCGCGCGGTCACCGCCGCGTGCTGATGCTGGCCGGTTCGCTCGCCGCGTCGGATCGCGCGCGCCAGCGTCATCTCGGTTATGCGCAGGCACTCGAGGAAAGCGGCGTGGCGCCGCTGCCGCCCGTCGAAGTCGACTTCAACGCGCCCGAGTTGCCCGACGCGGTGCTCGCGCATCTCACCGCGCACGCCACGCGGCCGACGGCCCTCTTCTGCAGCAACGACCTGCTCGCGATGGTGGTGATGCGCGGCCTGCGCCGCGCGGGTTTCTCGATTCCCGACGACCTGTCGGTGCTCGGCTTCGACGGGATCGCGATCGGCGAGCTGCTCGCGCCGCCGCTCGCGAGCGTCACGACGCCGAACCGCGACATCGGCCGCCACGCGTGGCAGCGTCTCGTCGAATGCATCGGCGGTGCGGCGATCGACCGCACGTCGACGATCCTGCCGCATGCGGTACGCGACGGCGCGACGATTGCACCGCCGGCCGCCGACCTGCAACTGCGCAAGGCCTGAGCGCCGAACGCACGCGCCGCACGGCCACGCACACACCCATAACCACACCACCCCAGCGCCACACCCACTCGCCCGGAGATTCACCGTGTCCTTTCGCCTGACCTCGCTGCTGCGCGCGCTTGCCGCGCCACTCGCCTTCGCCGCGCTCGTCGCCGGCGCCCCCGCGGCCCACGCCGACGAAACGGCGATCTGCTACAACTGCCCGCCCGAATGGGCCGACTGGGCCGCGCAGATCGCGGCGATCAAGCAGAGGACCGGCATCCGCGTGCCGTTCGACAACAAGAACTCGGGCCAGTCGATCGCGCAGTTGATCGCCGAGCAGAAGAGCCCGGTGGCCGACGTCGTCTACCTCGGCGTGTCGTCGGCGTTCCAGGCGAAGGACAAGGGCGTGATCGCGCCGTACAAGCCCGCGCACTGGAACGACATTCCCGCGAACCTGAAGGACCCGCAAGGCTACTGGTTCGCGATCCACTCGGGCACGCTCGGCTTCTTCGTGAACAAGGACGCGCTCGACGGCAAGCCGGTGCCGCATTCGTGGGCCGACCTGCTGAAGCCCGAATACAAGGGCATGGTCGGCTATCTCGATCCGTCGAGCGCATTCGTCGGCTACGCGGGCGCGGTCGCCGTCAACCAGGCGCTCGGCGGCAGCCTCGACAACTTCAAGCCTGGCCTCGACTGGTTCCGCAAGCTGAAGGCGAACGCGCCGATCGTGCCGAAGCAGACGGCCTATGCACGCGTGCTGTCCGGCGAGATTCCGATCCTGCTCGACTACGACTTCGACGCGTATCGCGCGAAATACAAGGACAACGCGAACGTCGAATTCGTGATCCCGAACGAAGGCACGATCGCGGTGCCGTACGTGATGAGCCTCGTGAAGAGCGCGCCGCACGATGCGAACGGCAAGAAGGTGCTCGATTTCGTGCTGTCGGACGAAGGCCAGAAGCTGTGGGCCAACGCCTACCTGCGTCCGGTGCGCGCGCAGGCGCTCGGCGCCGATATCGCCGCGAAGTTCCTGCCGGCCAGCGAATACGCGCGGGCAAAATCGGTCGACTTCGGCAAGATGGCGGCCGGCCAGCAGGCGTTCGGCCAGCAGTACCTGCAGGTGATGCAGTAAGCGGCCGGCCCCACGTCATGCTCGACCTGACTTTTCCGCTGCGCTGGCGCGTCGCGCTCGTCGCGCCGGCGCTGGCGGTATTCGCCGCGTTCTGGCTGCTGCCGATGGCGTCGCTCGTGCAGGTGTCCGCCGATGGCGCCTTCTTCTCGCACTACGCGGCGCTGCTCGGCAATGCGCGCTACATGAAGAGCCTCGGCGATACGGTGGCGCTGTCCGCGGGCGTCACGCTCGCGACGCTCGCGCTGTCGACCATCTCGGGCCTGCTGCTCGCGCGCCGCGAATTCGCCGGCAAGCGCGTGCTGCTCGCGCTGCTGACGTTTCCGCTCGCGTTCCCGGGTGTCGTCGTCGGCTTCATGGTGATCATGCTCGCCGGACGCCAGGGGCTGATCGGCATCGTGTCGACGAAGCTCACCGGCGACAAGTTCGTATTCGCGTATTCGGTGGCGGGCCTGTTCATCGGCTACCTGTACTTCTCGATTCCGCGCGTGATCGTCACCGTGATCGCGGCCGCGTCGAAGCTCGACGCGTCGCTCGAGGAAGCCGCGCGTTCGCTCGGCGCGTCGCCGTGGCGCATCTTCGTCGACATCGTGCTGCCCGCGCTCACGCCGGGCCTGATCGCGGCCGGCGCGATCTGCTTCGCGACCGCGATGGGCGCGTTCGGCACCGCGTTCACGCTCGCCACCGACCTGAACGTGCTGCCGATGACGATCTATACCGAGTTCACGCTGAACGCGAACATCGCGACGGCGGCCGGCCTGTCGATCGTGCTCGGCGTCGTCACCTGGGCCGTGCTCGCGCTCGCGCGCCGCTTCACCGGTCACACCGCCGCCGCTGCGGCCTGAGGATTTACGCATGCAATCGCTTTCCGGCTCTTCCGCGCCCTCCCCGGCACCTGTGCCGGCTTCCCTGCCAGCGAAACCTGCCGCCCGGCATGCGCCGCGCGTCGCCGGCGCGCGCGCGATCGCCGCGCTGCAATGGGGCGTCACGCTGCTGCTGTGCGCGTTCCTGATCGTGCCCGTCGTGATGTCGGTGCTCGCGGGGCTGACCGTCAACTATTTCCGCGGCCTGTCGAGCGGCCTCACGCTGCGCTGGCTCGAGCAGGTGTGGCAGCAGTATCACGGCTCGGTCGCGCTGTCGCTCTACGTCGCGTTCTCGACGCTCGCGATCGTGCTCGCGGTCGGCGTGCCGGCCGGCTATGCGCTCGCGCGCAGCAAGAGCCGCATCGCGCGGGCGATCGAGGAAGGGCTCGTGCTGCCGGTCGCGCTGCCGGGGCTGGCTTCGGCGCTCGCGCTGCTGGTCGTGTACGGCGGCTTCACCGCGTTCCGGATGAGCCTGTGGTTCATCGTCGTCGGTCACGTCGTGTTTACGCTGCCATTCATGGTGCGCGCGGTCGCGGCCGTCGCGGCCGGCGCCGACCTGCGCACGCTCGAGGAAGGCGCGGCGAGCCTCGGCGCATCGTTCGTCACGCGCTTCGTCACGATCGTGCTGCCGAACCTGCGGCCCGGCATCGTCGCCGGTGCGCTCGCGGTGCTCACGCTGTCGATCGGCGAATTCAACCTCACATGGATGCTGCATACGCCCGACACCAAGACGCTGCCGGTCGGGCTTGCCGATACGTATGCGTCGCTGCGCCTCGAAGTCGGCAGCGCGTACACGATCCTGTTCCTGCTGATGACGCTGCCGCTGCTCGTCGCGATGCAGTGGCTCGGCGTCGATCCGTCCGGTACGCGTGCGCTCAAGAAGCGCCCGCGCTGAATTTTTCGCAGACATGAAACTCGATTCCACCCCCATCACCCTGACCGGCTGCGCGAAGACGTTCCGCGGCACGCGCGTGCTCGAACCGCTCGACCTGTCGATCGGCGCCGGCGAAACGCTCGTGCTGCTCGGGCCGTCCGGCTGCGGCAAGACGACCACGCTGCGCCTGATCGCCGGCCTCGACACGCCGGATGCCGGCGGCACGATCGCATTCGGCGACGACGACGTCACCGCGCTGCCGATCGAGCGCCGGCAAGTCGGCATGGTGTTCCAGAACTACGCGCTGTTTCCGAACCTGACGGTGCGCGGCAACGTCGGCTACGGGCTGAAGATCCGCAAGACCGAGCCGCGTGCGCTGCGCGAACGCGTCGACGAACTGCTCGCGATGATGCGGCTCGACGCGCATGCGGACAAACCGGTCGATCAACTGTCGGGCGGCCAGCGTCAGCGCGTCGCGCTGGCGCGCGCGCTCGCGGTGCGGCCGCGCGTGCTGCTGCTCGACGAACCGCTGACCGCGCTCGACGCGAAGCTGCGCGACGTGCTGCGCCGCGACATGAACGCGCTGCTGCGCGAACTCGGCGTGACGACCGTCTACGTCACGCACGACCAGGCCGAAGCGATGGAACTTGGCGACCGGATCGTCGTGATGGGCGCGGGCCGCATCGAGCAAATCGGCACGCCGCGCGAGATCTACTACCACCCCGCGAACCGCACGGTCGCGCAGTTCATCGGCACGCTGAACCGGCTGGCGGGCCAGTGGCGCGACGGCGCGCTCGCAACGACGGGCGGCGCGATCGTCACGCCGCACGCGGCCGACGAATGGTTCTTCCGCCCCGAGGACGCGCAGCTCGCCGATCCCGCGCATGCGCCGCTGCGCGGCGCGGTCGGCGCGTGTGCGTTCCTCGGCGAACGCACGCGGCTCACGATCGAGCATGCGGCACCCGACGCGCTCGTGATCGACGTGCCGGGCCGCATCGCGCTTGCGCGCGGCACGGCGGTCGGCCTCACGATCGCGCCGGAAGGCCTGATCGCGCTCGGCGCGTAAACCGTCGATCGGGCATCATGCCTGCAGCCCCCACGGCGGCGCACGCCGCCGCGACAACAACCAGAGATTCCGAGGAACGACGATGCTGCTTGCTCAAATCAGCGATCTCCACATCAAGCGGCCGGGCCAGCTCGCGTACCGGCGCGTCGACACGGCGGCCGCGCTCGCGCGCTGCGTCGAGAAACTGAACGCACTCGTGCCGCGCCCGGACGCCGTACTCGTCACCGGCGACCTGACCGACTTCGGCCACGACGAAGAGTACGGCAACCTGCGCGGGCTGCTCGCGGCGCTCGAGATTCCGTATTACCTGATGATCGGCAATCACGACAACCGCGCGGGGCTGCGCCGCGCGTTCGCGGATCGCGCCGAGCTGCAGGACGGCGAATTCGTGCAGTACGCGCTCGATGTCGGCGCGGTGCGCGTGCTCGCGCTCGATTCGCAGGTGCCGGGCGCGAGCCACGGCGACCTGTGCGACGCCCGGCTCGCGTGGCTTGCCGCGCAGCTCGACGCCGCGCGCGACCGCCCGGTGATCGTCGCGCTGCATCACCCGCCGTTCGTGTCGGGCATTGGCCACATGGACAAGCTGCGTCTCGCGCCCGCCGCCGCCGCGAAACTCGATGCGCTGCTGCGCGGTCATCCGAACGTCGAGCGCGTGCTGTGCGGTCATGTGCACCGCACGATGTTCACCCGCTTCGGCGGCACGCTCGCGGCTGCGGTGCCGTCGCCCGCGCACCAGGTCGCGTTCGACCTGCGGACCGATGCGCCGTCCGCATTCCGGCTCGAACCGCCGGCGTTCGCAGTCCATCACCATGCGCCCGATACGGGGATGACATCGCATCACGTCTATGTGGACGAAGGCGCGGGGCCGTATCCGTTCTACGAGCCGACGGGCGAGCTGGTCGACTGACGATGTGACGCGCGTGCCGTGACGACCGGCGGCCGGCTGGTTGTCCGGTTATGCCGGCTCGCCGCCGGCAGGATTCACGTTGCTCCGGTATGATCGGCAGCCTCGACCGGCGCCCGGCCTGCCTGCGCACCCGACGCGTGCGCCGCCTGCCGCGCCGCCCAACTTCGTGCCCGCCGCCATGTCCACCACCTCCACCGACCGTCCGACCGACGCCGCCTCGCCCCACTACTCGCGCAGCCTGCTGTTGCTGCTCGCGACGATCGCAGGCGTATCGGTCGCGAACATCTACTACAACCAGCCGCTGCTCGACAGCTTCCGCGCGTCCTTTCCGGACGGCGCCTCGTGGATCGGCGCGGTACCGACCGCGACGCAGCTCGGCTATGCGGCCGGCATGTTCCTGCTCGCGCCGCTCGGCGACCGCTTCGATCGCCGCGGCCTGATCCTGCTGCAGATCGCCGGCCTGTCGATCGCGCTGATCGTGGCGGCCACCGCGCCGTCGCTCGTCGTCCTCGCGGTCGCGAGCCTCGCGATCGGCATCCTCGCGACCATCGCGCAGCAGGCCGTGCCGTTCGCCGCCGAAATCGCGCCGCCGGCCGAACGCGGCCACGCGGTCGGCACCGTGATGAGCGGCCTGCTGCTCGGCATCCTGCTCGCGCGTACCGCCGCCGGCTTCATCGCCGAGTATTTCGGCTGGCGGGCGGTGTTCGCCGCATCCGTCGCGGCGCTCGTCGCGCTCGCCGTCGTGATCGTGCTGCGGCTGCCGCGCAGCTCGCCGACGTCGACGCTGTCGTACGGCAAGCTGCTCGGCTCGATGTGGGATCTGGCCGTGGAGCTGCGCGGGCTGCGCGAGGCATCGCTCACGGGTGCCGCGCTGTTCGCGGCGTTCAGCGCATTCTGGCCGGTGCTCACGCTGCTGCTCGCCGGCGCGCCGTTCCATCTCGGCCCGCAGGCAGCCGGCCTGTTCGGGATCGTCGGGGCCGCGGGCGCGCTCGCCGCACCGTATGCGGGCCGCTCCGCGGACACGCGCGGCCCGCGCGCGGTCATCTCGCTCGCGATCGTGCTGCTCGCGCTGTCGTTCGTGATCTTCGCGCTGTCGGGGTCGAGCCTCGTCGGGCTCGTGATCGGCGTGATCGTGCTCGACGTGGGCGTACAGGCCGCGCAGATCTCGAACCAGTCGCGCATCTATGCGCTGAAGCCGGAGGCGCGCAGCCGCGTGAACACGGTGTACATGGTGTGCTATTTCATCGGCGGCGCGCTCGGCTCGTCGGCCGGCGTCGCCGCATGGCGCGCGTTCGGCTGGATCGGCATGTGCGCGGCCGGGCTGCTGTTTACCGCACTCGCCGGCTGGTCCCACCATCGCGGCGGCCGGCGCGGCTGAGCGCGACCGGCCAGCGCGACGTCACGCGTCGGTGCGCGAAACGGCCGGCTCGGTGGCGGCGGGCGGCGTCGCGAACGCCGGGGCGGGCTCGATCACCGCGGCCGGGTCCATCACGGCCGCAGGCGTCGGCACCGCGAGCGGGACGGCGGAAGGCGCGAGGATGGGCGGCGCATCCGGCGTCGCGATCTGCTCGACGACGGGCGAAGCGTCCACCGTCACCGCCTGCTCGGCCGCCACGACCGGCGAACTGGCAGCGGTAGCCTGAGCCGGAGCGGTGGCCGTAGTGGCCGCGGGCCGGCGCGCCGGATCGAACACGAACGACAACCCGACGCTGCCGAGGATCGCGACGGTCGCGACCACGGTCGCCATCGTCACCGGTTCGCCCAGCAGCAGCGCGCCCAGCGCGACCGCGACGATCGGGTTCACGTACATGCAGCTGCTCGCGATGATCGGGCTCGTGTGGCGGATCAGGTAGCCGTACGCGACGTACGCGGCCATCGTGCAGAACACCATCAGGTACACGAACGCGAACACGGACCCGACGGCCAGCTGTTCGACGCGTTCGCCGAGCAGCCACGCGACGATCGTCGACATCAGCCCGCCGAGGCCGATCTGCAGCGACGTCGACAGGAACAGGTCGGACGGCAACTTGAGCCGTGTCGCGAGATGCGCGCCGCCCGCCCAGAACAGCGCGCCGGCCAGCACGCAGATCGTGCCGAGCGCCGAGTTCGCGGCGGCCGCGCCGCCCGAATTCAGCACGACGATGCCGACCATCCCGAGCGCGACGGCCGCCCATTCGCCCTTCGTCACCGGCCGCCCGGCCACCGCCGCGATCACGGTCGCGAACAGCGGCACCGTGGCCACCATCACCGCGGCCGAACCGCTGCTGACGGTGCGCATGCCGAGCGCGATCGTGCCGGACGACAGCGCGACGAGCATCGTGCCGACGATCGCCGAGTTGCGGATTTCCAGCAGCGTCGGCCATTCGGGCTTGCGCCGCAACGCGAAGATGAACAGGCCGATCCCGCCGAGCAGGTTGCGCAACCCCGACAGCAGCAGCGGCGGGAACGACTGCAGCGCGAAATGCAGCCCGCTGTAGGTCGAACCCCAGACGAAATAGATGAAGACGAGCGCCAGCGCCACGCGGCCGCCGCGGCTTTGCGGCAGGCGAATCCGGAACGAAAAGCGGGCGAGGAAATCGAGGAGGCGGTCGAGCGGCGTCATCGCGCCACCCGCCCGCACGTCACGCCGCGTGCTCCGCTGAAAGACGCCGGCGATGCCGGCAAACGGTCCACGCAGGACCGGGAAGGCAGAGCGAACGTGCGGAACGACATGGCAGTGCGAACGGCGACGAAAGAGAACCGGCAAGCGGCGGCAAAGGGACAAAAACGGGGCAAAAAAAACGTGCGCAACCGCGTCGGCTGCACACGCTCGGCATTATGGCATCAAGGATTCGAAAGCATCGTCGGACCTGTCTGAAAGATATCGACTGATGTTTCGGCGCGACATTTTTCGCGCGACGGACCGGTGAAATCCGGGGCCGGATATGCAATGGGGGAATCGCTGGCGTGTGGGCGACACGCCTGCGCCACCCTTCGCAACCCTTGATCCAGCATCGGCCTGACGGCCAGTTTGTGCATCGGTGCGCCGTGACGCGCCTATCGTGACGGACGGCGCGCGCCCCTGGCGGCGCCCGCAGCTTCTTTCCGCCACCTGCACAGCCCATACAAAATTTTGTATAATCCAGACATTCTTCCGCCGAAGCCCGTCGTTTTCGTCGGCAGCGCGCTGGCCGATCTCCGCGGCTTTCCGTTGCCTGCGCGACGCGAAGCCGGCCACCAGATCGACCAGGTGCAGCGCGGCCTCGCACCCGACGACTGGAAACCGATGCGCACGATCGGCGTCGGCGTGCGGGAAATTCGCCTGCGCGATGCGAGCGGCGCATTCCGGGTCGTCTACGTCGCGACTTTCGCCGAGGCCGTCTACGTCCTGCATTGCTTCCGCAAGCAATCGACGCGCACGAACAAGACCGATATCGACCTCGCCGTCCGCCGCTATCGGACGCTGATGATGGAGTTGAAACGATGACCAATGAACGCTACGCGAACGTCTGGGACGCAATCGAAAGCGAGCCGGCGGAAGCCGCGAACATGAAGCTGCGCTCCGAACTGATGATCGCGCTCAAGCAGCGCATCGCGCGGCTCGAACTGAGTCAGGCCGAGGCCGCGAAGCAGCTGGGCGTCACGCAGCCGCGCGTCTCCGACCTGATGCGCGGCAAGATCAACCTGTTCGGGCTCGACGCGCTCGTGAACATGGCCTCGGCAGTCGGCCTGCGCGTCGATCTCCAGGTGCGCGAATCCGTATGACGCGTGCGCACGCCGTGCACGCCGCGCGCACCGCTCACGAGCCGCCGAACCAGTTGTAGCCCTGATCGACCCAGTAGCCGCCCGGGAACGTATCCGTCACGAAAATTTCCATGATGTGCTTCGGGTTCTTGTAGCCGAGCTTGGTCGGCATCCGCAGCTTCATCGGAAACCCGTATTCCGGCGGCAGCTGGCGGCCGTCGTAATCGAATGCGAGCAGCGTCTGCGGATGCAGCGCGGTCGGCATGTCGATGCTTTCGTAGTAGTCGTCCGCGCACTTGAAGCCGACGTATTTCGCGTGCGTATCGGCGCCGGCGCGCGCGAGGAATGCGCCGAACGGCGTGCCGCCCCAGCGGCCGATCGCACTCCACCCTTCCACGCAGATATGCCGCGTGATCTGTTCCGCGTGCGGCAGCGCGCGAAGCTCGTCGAGCGTCCACACGCGCTTGCCCGTTACACGGCCCGACAGCACGAGCCGGTAGGTCGACTCGTCGACGTGCCGCACTTCGTCGATCCCGTAGTACGCGTTGAACGGAAACGGCCGCGTGATATCGGCTTCGGTGTAGGTCGGCGCGAGCCGGTCGGGATTGAACAGCCACGCCTGCACGCGATCGTTCATGCGCGACACTTTCTCGAGGAACGTGTTGACCGACGCGTCGTCCTGCAGCGTGCAGCCGGTCAGCATCGCGAGGCCGCCGAGCGTCAGCACGCGCCGGTTGAAGAGCCGTCGCGACGGCATCTCGAGCTCGCGGCGCACGTCGAGCTCGAGCGATTTCCGGTCGAGCGTCCAGCGCGGCGCGGCGCGGTTTTTTTCGGATTCCGACATGATGAGTTCCTTCGCCCGCGAAGCGGGTCATCGACCGCGCAGCATCGCGAGCAGCGAGCGCGGCACCAGCAACGCCATCGCGACATGAACGACGACGAATGCGACCAGCAGCGCCATCGCCCAGAAGTGCACGATACGCGCGTTGTCGTAACCGCCGAACAGCTCGCGCAGCAGCGGGAATTGCACCGATTTCCAGATCGTGAGCCCCGACAGCACCAGCACGACGAGATCGACGATCGCGGTCAGGTACGCGGCACGCTGCACCGCGTTGTAGACGCTCAGGTCGTCGTGCGACAGCCGCCCGCCGAGCGCCGCGCGCACGTCGCGCCACACCGACGCAGGCGTCACGGGCAGCAACTTGCGCGCGAAGCGCCCCGTCGCGATCGACATCGCGAGATAGAACAGCCCGTTGCCGACCAGCAGCCACATCGCCGCGAAATGCCATTGCAGCGCGCCGCCGAGCCAGCCGCCGAGCGTGATGCCGTGCGCGAACGTGAACGCCGGATAGATCGGCGACGCATCGTAGATGCGCCAGCCCGACAACGCCATCAGGATCGCCGCGAGCGCGTTGAGCCAGTGGCTCGCGCGCACCCACCGCGGATGGATCGTCGGCGCGGGCGGCGGCACGCTCGCGCGATCGGTGACAGGAACCGTTTGCATGATGAAGACTCCCGGGATGATGCAGCGGGACGCGACGTGTGCCGGTAACCGGCCGGCCGCGCCCCGCCCGCATTCGTCAGTTCGACGGGCTCATGGCGTCCTTCTTCATCGCATCCTTCTTCATCGCGTGCTTCTTCATGCCGTCCTTCTTCATCGCGCCGTCCTTGGCCATCGCATCGTCCTTGGCCATCGCGTCGTGGCCCATCGCGTCTTTCGACATCGACGTGCCGTCCTTCGACATGGCGTCATTCTGCGCATGGGCGCCCGTTGCGATCGTGGCAAGTGCGGCGACGCAGGCGGCGAGGAATACGTTTTTCATGACATCTCTCCGATACATGGGTTTGGGAGCCGAATAGACGGAGCACACCGCCGGAAATGACAGCGATGTCAAAAAAAATTCCAGACGCCGAAAATGAAGACGCGAATGCTGCACCGCCTGGCGCTATCCGGCCCGGCCGGGACGCCGTTCGGCAGTCGGGATTGCTGCGGTGCACCCTGCCCGGTTCGCCGGCCGCGATCCGGCCGCCGCCCGGCGGCATCGGCTTCGCACCCGGTTGAAACCACCGCCAAGCCGGTGTATCGTGTGCCCTTGCTAACGCGGGGGTCCTGCAATGCGTTCGGTCAAACAACCGGCATTGCGGGTGAGAAATACCCTTTGAACCTGATCTGGATAATGCCAGCGCAGGGAAGCGTACGGATTTCGCCGCCATCCTTCTGACGAAATCCGCCGCCTCACCAAGCCTCGTCTCCTGCTTAGCTCGAGCCCCACATTCGTCAAGGGCTCCGGGCAAGCGCCGCAGCGCCTGTCCGGCGCCCGCACAGGAGATTGCATGAACGCCAATCCGAAGTTTCTGTCTGCCGACGCGCACGTCGACGCCGCCGCCGTCGCGCCGCTGCCCAATTCGCGAAAGGTCTATGTAACCGGCTCGCAGCCCGACATCCGCGTGCCGATGCGCGAGATCACGCAGGCCGACACCCCGACCGGCTTCGGCGGCGAGAAGAATCCGCCGATCTACGTGTACGACACGTCGGGCCCCTACACCGATCCGGACGCGAAGATCGACATCCGCGCGGGCCTGCCCGCACTGCGCCAGCGCTGGATCGAGGCGCGCGGCGACACCGAAGTGCTCCCCGGCCTGTCGAGCCAGTACGGCCTCGAGCGCGCGGCCGATCCGGCCACGGCCGACCTGCGCTTTCCGGGCCTGCACCGCAATCCGCGCCGCGCGCAGCCCGGCAAGAACGTCACGCAGATGCACTACGCGCGTCAGGGCATCGTCACGCCGGAAATGGAATACATCGCGATCCGCGAGAACCAGCGCCGCGCCGAGTACATCGAGAGCCTGAAGTCGAGCGGCCCGAACGGCGCGAAGCTCGCCGCGATGATGGGCCGCCAGCATCCGGGCCAGGCGTTCGGCGCCGCGGCCTTCGGCGCGAACGCGCTCGCCGAGATCACGCCGGAATTCGTGCGCGACGAAGTCGCGCGCGGCCGCGCGATCATCCCGGCGAACATCAACCACCCGGAATCCGAGCCGATGATCATCGGTCGCAACTTCCTCGTGAAGATCAACGCGAACATCGGCAACTCGGCCGTCACGTCGTCGATCGGCGAGGAAGTCGACAAGATGACGTGGGCGATCCGCTGGGGCGGCGACACGGTGATGGATCTGTCGACCGGCAAGCACATCCATGAAACGCGCGAGTGGATCATCCGCAACAGCCCGGTGCCGATCGGCACGGTGCCGATCTACCAGGCGCTCGAAAAGGTCAACGGCAAGGCCGAGGACCTCACCTGGGAAATCTTCCGCGACACGCTGATCGAGCAGGCCGAGCAAGGCGTCGACTACTTCACGATCCACGCGGGCGTGCGCCTGCAGTACGTGCCGCTCACCGCGAACCGGATGACGGGCATCGTGTCGCGCGGCGGCTCGATCATGGCGAAGTGGTGCCTCGCGCATCACAAGGAAAGCTTCCTGTACGAACACTTCGAAGAGATCTGCGAGATCATGAAGGCGTACGACGTGAGCTTCTCGCTCGGCGACGGCCTGCGTCCCGGCTCGATCTACGACGCGAACGACGAAGCGCAGCTCGGCGAACTGAAGACGCTCGGCGAACTCACGCAGATCGCGTGGAAGCACGACGTGCAGGTGATGATCGAAGGCCCCGGCCACGTGCCGATGCAGTTGATCAAGGAGAACATGGATCTCCAGCTCGACTGGTGCAAGGAAGCGCCGTTCTACACGCTCGGGCCGCTCACCACCGACATCGCGCCGGGTTACGACCACATCACGTCGGGCATCGGCGCCGCGATGATCGGCTGGTTCGGCACCGCGATGCTGTGCTACGTGACGCCGAAGGAACATCTCGGCCTGCCGAACAAGGACGACGTGAAGGAAGGCATCATCACGTACAAGCTCGCCGCGCACGCCGCCGACCTCGCCAAAGGCCACCCGGGCGCGCAGGTGCGCGACAACGCGCTGTCGAAGGCGCGCTTCGAGTTCCGCTGGGAAGACCAGTTCAACATCGGTCTCGACCCGGACAAGGCGCGCGAATTCCACGACGAGACGCTGCCGAAGGATTCCGCCAAGGTCGCGCACTTCTGCTCGATGTGCGGCCCGCACTTCTGCTCGATGAAGATCACGCAGGACGTGCGCGAGTTCGCGGCGCAGCAGGGCGTGTCGGAAACCGAAGCGCTGAAGAAAGGGATGGAGGTCAAGGCGGTCGAGTTCGTGAAGACCGGCGCCGAGATCTACCACCGTCAGTAAGCGCGCGGCGAGCCGCACCGGCTCGCGTCGCGATGCACGAAGCCCGCTTTCGAGCGGGCTTTTTTGCGCGTGCCGTGTGCCTGTTGCGCATGCCGTGTGCCTGCCAATCCGGTGCGAAACAATTGATTACGAAACCGCGCGGGCCTTAACAAGTCCTTACAGCAGCGTCGCGGGACGGCGCGTAGATTGAAGTCATGCGCGGCCGCCAGCCGGTCGTGCGCCTTCCGTTCACTACCACAAGGACAACGATCATGAATTCGATTCGGCGTTTTGGGGTATGCGCTCTTCTCGTTGCGACCGTGGCCAGCCTGTCGGCCTGCGATTCGATGTCGCGACGCCAGCGCGATACGGCAATCGGTGCGGGTGTCGGCGGCGTGGCCGGCGCGGCGATCGGCGGCAACGCGCTGTCGACGCTGGGTGGCGCGGCGGCCGGCGGCATCATCGGTAACCAGGTCGGCAAGTAACGAGCGCGACATCGGCCGGTTGGGCGTCGCCCAGCTGCAGGTCGGTCGGTTCAACGGCGTTTCCGCGATGCGGAAGCGCCGTTTTCGTATGTTTCGTATGCCGTGCCGCAAAGGCGCGGCCGCGCCGCCCGGAAATGATCGGTTACCGTTTTTCATACCGTGTCATCGGTCCGCGGCCTAAGCTTGAAGCATCTGCCGATGGCCGGCTCCGCCGGAGACACATCATGAAGAGGACCTTCGTCGCCGCGGCGCTCGCGTGCACGACGCTTGCCGGCTGCTACTACCCCTACGGCTACTATCCGGGCGGCTATTACACGGCGGCGCCGGTGCCGGTACAGCCCGCGCCCGTGTATGTCGATCCGGCCCCCGCCTATTACTATCCGGCGCCGGCGTATGCGCCCGCGTGGGGCGGTTACTGGGGCCCGGCGCTGTCGCTCAATTTCGGTTTCGGCGGACGCGGCAGCTGGCGTCATCACTGATCTGAGCGGTCGTGCCGCGCGTGGCCGACTATTCCGCCGTAAGCGGCGGAATTCCCGTTTCTTGTCGTTTCATCCGATCCTGAAACGACGGTGCGGTAACGCGGTGTAAGATTCTTCGCATCCCGTCTCGCCCCGGCCCGATCGATGTCACCCAAGAACGCTTTCCTGCTGACCGTGCTCGCCGCCCTGTGGGGCGCATCCTTCCTGTTTATCCGAGTCGGCGTGGTCGATTTCGGCGTCGCGCCGCTGATGGCGCTGCGCGTGGGCATCGGCGCGCTGTTTCTCGCGGGCTTCGCGCTGACGCGCTTCAAACCCGCCGATCTGGGCGCCCGGTTGCGCCGTCATGCGTGGCCGCTGTTCGTCGTCGGCGCGCTGAATTCCGGCATCCCGTTCTGCCTGTTCGCGTTCGCCGAGCTGACGCTGTCGGCCGGCGTGACGTCGGTGATCAATGCGACCACGCCGCTGTGGGGCGCGCTGGTCGCTTACCTGTGGCTGAAGGACAAGCTGTCGCTGCCGCGCGCGCTCGGGCTCGTCATCGGATTTGCCGGCGTGCTCACGCTCGTGTGGAACCAGGTCGCGAACGCGCACGGCGACACGGGCGCCAGCGCGACCGCGCTCGCCGCGGCGGCCGCGCTCGGTGCGACGCTGCTGTACGGCATCGCGGCCAACTATACGAAACGCAAGCTCAGCGGCGTCGATCCGCTCGTCAACGCAGCCGGCAGCATGATCGGCTCGACCCTCCTGCTGCTGCCGTTCGCGATCGCGACCTGGCCGGCCGCGCCGGTCGGCGTGCACGCATGGAGCGCGGTGCTCGCCCTCGGCGTCGCGTGCACGGGCATCGCGTATTTCATCTTCTTCTACCTGATCGCGCATGTCGGGCCGGCCCGTGCGATTACCGTGACGTTCGTGATCCCGGTGTTCGGGCTGCTGTGGGGCGCGCTGTTCCTCGGCGAACACGTGTCGGCCGTGATGATCGAAGGCTGCGCGATCGTGCTCGTCGGCACCGCGCTCGCAACCGGCGTGATCAAGCGGATTCCCGGCGTCCGACCGCGCGGCGGCGAGGCGGCCTGACGATCGGCGAGCGGGGCGCACGAACTGCGGCCGGCCGCCCGTCGCCCGTCGCCCGTCGCCCGTCGCGCGACAGTACCGGTGACGACGCGACGCGGGTGTGCCGACGGGCCGCGGATCGCATCATGACGCGCGGGCATTCGCCTCATTCGTCTGACGGCGGCCGCCGCCGCCGGGATTTCCCGCATCGGCCTGCGCGTCGCGCCGCGGCGACGCACGGTCATGCCGAGGCTCTGTCTCGAGATTGTCATCTGCCGCTGGCTGCGGCGCGCTTCGTTTCGCGACGGTCATGCACCGTACGCATGCACGCGGCGCCCGTCGCCGCGCCGCCGGGCACGGGCTGGAATCGCGGTGTACCGTTTGCGTCTGGAGTTACCCTGATACGCGCGCCGCGGCAATCCCGTTACACTCGGAAAACTCATCCGCAGAAGGCGGTCTCGATGCTCCACGTTCTTTTGCGTCCGCCTGCGCATGCGGCTGCATCGGCGTGGCGATGCGCCGCCGCCCCGCCGTCCGCTGCCGGGCACCGTTGACATGAAGTCCACCCGCGACCTGTCGCTCGACGCCCTGCTCGAACGCCTCACGCCGACGCCCCAGGGCTGGCTCGCCACCTATCGCACCACGACCTTGCGCAGCGTGTTCCAGCCCGTGCTGTCGATCACGCACAAGCGCGTCGTCGGCTACGAGGCGCTGCTGCGCGTCGTCGACGACAACGGCGCGCTGGCGTCGCCCACCGCCCTGTTCGACAAGACGCGCGGCGACGCCGACGCGCTGCTGCTCGACCGGCTCGCGCGCTGCCTGCACACGGCCAACTTCGTCGCGCAGGGGATCGGCGACGGCTGGCTGTTCCTGAACGTGACGCCGCGCGTGCTGGACACGGGCCTCGTGCAGCGCGAGTTCGTCGAGGCGCTGTGCCGGCATTTCGCACTGCCGCCGAATCGCATCGTGCTCGAGGTGATCGAGCAGCCGGCGCGTGACGAAGCCGCGCTCGCCCGCACGATCGACATGATCCAGCATCGCGATTTCCTGATCGCGATCGACGATTTCGGCACCGGCTTCTCGAACTTCGACCGCGTGTGGCGGGCACGGCCCGACATCGTGAAGCTCGACCGCTCGCTCGTCGAGCGTTCGACCGGTTCGGCCGAGGATCGCCGCATCATGCATCACCTCGTGTCGATGCTGCACCAGGCCGGCGCGATGGTGCTGGCCGAAGGCGTCGAAAGCGACGACGCGCTGCAGGCGCTGATGGAAGCCGACATCGATTTCGTGCAGGGTTTCCAGTTCGGCCAGCCCGATGCATCGATCGCGCACGCGAGCGCCGCGGCCCCCGCGATGCTCGATGCCGCATGGCGGCGCTTCATCGCCCGCCGGCACACGCCGGTGGCTCCCGAGCAGCCCGGCTTCGACGCGATCGAACGGCTCGTGCTCGGCGGCGCGGCCGCGTTTTCAGCGAGCGGCAACCTGCAGGACGCCGCGCAACGCGTGTTCGCGGTGCCGGCCGCGCGTCGCGTGTTCGTCACGGACGAGACCGGCGAACAGTTCCTGCCGTCGATCGGCGCACCGCCCGACGACAGCCAGGCGAGCGTGACGCGTCTCGCGCCGCTGTTCCCGGAAACCCACAGCAACTGGTCGCGACGCCCGTATTTCCAGCGCGCGATCGCCGCCCCCGGGCGCGTCGCGCTGATGGGGCCGCACTTCTCGCTGACGGAAGGCCGCGACTGCTATACGGCCGCCGTCGCGATCCGCGCGCAGAGCCGGCTCGTCGTGTTCTGCGTCGACTTCGTGCTCGACAGCGCCGGAACCGTGATGCGGTAGCCGGCGCGCACGGCGCACGTTCGCCTGCGACCCGCACCGGCCCTTCGCTCGTCAGTCGATCACCTTCCCTCGTCCTGACTTCACCGTGCTGCGGCGCGACTTGTGCTCGAGCCGCCGTTCCTTCGACGCACGCGTCGGCCGCGTCGCGACCCGGGCACGCGGCGTGTATGCGACGCTGC
>NZ_JACFYV010000131.1:0-18838 GCF_016759955.1 Burkholderia sp. KCJ3K979 | reverse complement strand
GTGTGCTCGTTGCGCGCCACTTGCGCGATCGGCAGCCAGACCGTGAACGTCGCGCCGTGGCCGGGCCCGCCGCTTTCCGCGGCGATCCGCCCGCCGTGCAGTTCGACGAACGACCGGCAGATCGCGAGACCGAGCCCGAAGCCGCCGGACGGGGAGCGGCCCGTCGCACCTTCCTGTTCGAACAGGTCGAAGATCGTTTCGAGCGCGCCGGGCGCGATGCCGACGCCGTGATCGACGACGCTGATCGCCACCGACGGTCCGTCGATCCGCGCGCCGACGTCGATCCGGCCGCCGTGCGGCGAAAATTTCGATGCGTTGTCGAGCAGGTTGTGCAGCACCTGCACGAGCCGTGCGTCGTCGCCGTGCAGCACCACGGAGTCGGTCGGCAGGTCGACGCGGATCCACTGCCCGCGGGCGGCCAGCTTGGGCTGGATGCTCTCGACGCCGCGGCACACGATGTCGCGCACGGTGACCGGGCGAGCGTCGAGCTCGACCTTGCCAGCCGTGATGCGCCCGACGTCGAGCAGATCGTCGACGAGCCGCGTCAGTTGCGCGACCTGGCGGTTCACGGCATCGCGACACTGCGCGAGCACGGGCGCCGGATCGGGGAGGCTCTGCAGCACGCCGACCGAATTGCGCAGCGGCGCGAGATGATTGCGCAGCTCGTGCGCGAGCATCGCGATGAAGACGCTGAGCCGGTGCGTCGACGCCTCCAGCTCCTCGAGCCGCTTGCGCTCGGTCATGTCGCGCGTGATCTTGATGAAGCCGCACAGCGCGTGCGTCGCGTCGCGCACCGGCGTGATCGTCACGCTCGCCCAGAACTGCGTGCCGTCCTTGCGCACGCGCCAGCCTTCGTCCTCGAAGTGGCCGTGCGCGGCGGCCACTTCGAGGCCGTGCGCCGGCCGGCCGGCCGCGATCGCGTCGGGCGGATAGAACCGCGAGAAATGGTGGCCGACGATCTCGGCCGCGCGGTAACCCTTGATGCGTTGCGCGCCGGCGTTCCAGGTTGCGACGTTGCCGTCCGGATCGAGCATGAACACCGCGTAGTCGGTGATCGACTCCACCACGGTCTGGAACCGGAATTCGGCGAAGCGGTGCTGCAGATCGCGCGCGTCGGGCGGCGGATGCGGGTGGAAATCGGCGTCGTCTTTCTTCATCGGAGCGGCAGGTCGAAAATACGGGCGGCCGCAGGTCGTCGAACCGCCGCCGGACAAACGGCGGCCGCGCGGATCGAATTGGCACGTCCGAAAGAATAAAGGAACTCGATTCGGCTGATCAATGGGCGCGCATCGGCCGTGCCGTCCGCCGACATGGGCGCCGGCGCGACCGTCGGCGGCCGGCGCGGCATGCCGATTGCACGACCGGACAGTCCGCCTGCCGTGCGGCGGCCATCCGGCCGGCCGCCCGGCGGCACGCCAGGCAAGGAGGCCGACATGAACAGCACCCTGAATCCCGACAACGAACCGGCCGGCCCGGACGACGACAACGCCCGCCGCGGCCGCGACGGCCGGGCGCTGGGCCCGAGCGACTCGTCCGACAGCGGCAGCGACACGGCGGGCGCGCGTCGCCATCCGTTCGACGTCGATTCGCCGCTGGACGACCATGCGCTCGAACGCGGCGACGCGTCGCTCGACAGCGACACGGACCGCGCGGGCACCGGCGAGCGCGCGTCGGCGGATGGCGACTCGACGCTGGAGGAAGGCGCCGATATCGAGCCGGATCGCACCGAGCGGCTGAGCGAGCCGGGCCGGACGGACGAATCGGACGACCCGGACGAGGCCGGCGGCGCGCCATGACGTCCGGCACGCAAAAACTGCAATCGCGTTGCAGATTGGGGCGCCTGGCGGTTTCCCCGGGCTGCGATGCGCAACCGTCGCGGCCCGGCAACGGCGCCGGCACGCGATTTGCATTCACCCGACCGACGCGCGCCGCGACGCGGCATCGGACCGTGCGCGGCGCGGGCGATCAAGGAGAGACACGATGCAACGACGATATCCCGGACGGCATGGCGAGCGTGGCGGCCCGCCCGACTGGCGCGAGCGCAATGAACGCGCGTACCGGGGCGCCGGCGAGCGCGGCATCCCGGACGACCCGGCACGGTGGCCGGAAGAAGACTACGAATCGGCTTACCGCCGATTCGCGAGCGAGGACACGGGCCCCGAAGACTGGGGCAGCGAATGGACGGAGCGCGCGGCGCGGCCGGCCGACCAGCGGCGCGGTGCCGGCGACGCGGACTGGTCGGGTGGCGCGCGCGAGCCGGCGCGGGGCGCCGAGCGCGGCTACGGTGACCCAGGCCGCCGCGCGCAGGGCCGCGAAGGGCGGTACGGCGGCGAGCGCCCGGAATACCGCGGCCATCACCGGATGGGCTGGTACGGCAGCGAGCGCGACATAGGCGACCCCCGAGGCGACCCCCGAGGCGACCCGCGCTACGGCGGCAGCGCCCCCGACCTGTCGCGCTTCGGCAGGGACACCGAACGCGACGCGCTGCGCCATCGCCGCGGTCCGAAAGGCTATACGCGCTCGGACGAGCGGATTCGCGAGGACGTCTGCGAGCGGCTCGCGCATGCGCTCGAGATCGACGTGAGCGACGTCACCGTGCAGGTGAAGGCGGGGCGCGTCGAACTGGAGGGCACGGTGCCGGCGCGCTGGATGAAGCACGACATCGAGGATCTGGCCGACGGTTGCCTGGGCGTGCAGGACGTCGAGAATCGCGTGCGCGTGCGCCGTGACGGCGAACACGATGCCGGCATGGTGCTGCATCCGGATCAGCGGACCGTCACGCCCACCCAGCCGGCCGCGCGCGACCCCGAGCCCGGCACCGTCGTGGGCGGCCGCGAGCGCGAACCGCGCCACTGACCGCCCGTGCGTGAAACGGCCCGCCCCCGACCGCGAGCAATGCGTGCATGACGACCGGAATCGACGAAACGCCCATCAAGGATCGTGAGGCGGCAGCCGGCCGCGCCCCCCGGGGCCGCCGCGACGAGCGCGGCCTGCGGGTGCGGATCGCGGTCGAGCTCTGGCGTGCGATCTGGCATTACCGCACCCGCGTGCTCGCGGCGATCGTGCTGCTGGTGCTCGCGAAAGCGGCGGCCGTGTCGGTGCCGCTGCTGCTCAAGGACATCGTCGACGGCTTCGGCCGCGTGGCCGGCCAGCCGATGGCGTGGCCGGTGCTGCTGCTGTTCGCGTACGCGGTCGTACGCTTCGCATCCAACGCGCTGAACGAAGTGCGCGACATGACCTTCGTGCAGGTCACGCAGCATACGGTCGCGTCGTTTACCGTGCGCACGTTCGGCCACCTGCATCGGCTCGGCGCACGCTTTCATGCGCAGCGCGAGACGGGCGCCGTGGTGCGCGACCTCGAGAAAGGCACGGCCGGGATCGGCTACCTGCTCGGCGTCGCGGTGTTTACGATCGTGCCAACGGCCATCGAGATCGGCTCGGTGCTGGTTATCGTGATCAGCAAGTACGGCGGCGGCTTCACGGCGATCATTTTCGTCACGTTCGCCGTCTACGCCGCGTATACGGTGGTGTTTACGCGCCGGCGCATGCGTTACCAGCGGCGCGTGAACGCGCTCGAGGCCGAGTCGAATTCGCGCGTGGTCGACAGCCTGCTGAACGTCGACACGGTCAAGTATTTCGCACGCGAGGACGTCGAGCGCGACCGGCTCGACCGCGTGCTCGACGAATGGCGCGAGGCCGGCGTGGACAACCAGTACGCGCTGTCGGCGCTGCATATCGGGCAGAGCGCATGCATCGGCGCGGGGATCGCGGCCGTGATGCTGCTCGCCGGGCAGCAGGTCGCGCGCGGCGCGATGACGATCGGCGATCTCGTGCTGATCAACGCGTACATCATCCAGATCAGCCTGCCGCTGAATGCGCTCGGCTTCGTGTTCCGCGAGGCGAACGACGCGATGACGAACATCGAGCGGCTGTTCGGGCTGCTCGATGCGCGCGGCAAGCCGGGCGAGGACGGCGATGCGCCCGGCGCGCAGCCGCTCGTCGTGCGCGGCGGCGCGATCGAGTTCGAGCACGTCGACTTCGGCTACGAGCCGAGCCGGCAGATCCTGTTCGACGTGTCGTTCCGCATCGAGCCCGGGCAGACGATCGCGGTGGTCGGCGGCAGCGGGTCGGGCAAGTCGACGCTCGCGCGGCTGCTGTTCCGGCTGTACCAGCCCGATGCGGGCACGATCCGGATCGACGGTCAGGACTTGCGGCTCGTCACCGAGCGCAGCCTGCGCGACGCGCTCGGCATCGTCCCGCAGGACACCATCCTGTTCAACGACACGCTCGCGTACAACATCGCGTACGGCAAGCGCGACGCGACCCGCGGCGAGGTGATCGCGGCGGCGCGCGGCGCGCAGCTCGACGCGTTCATCGAGCGGCTGCCCGATGCATACGACACGCGCGTCGGCGAGCGCGGCGTACGGCTGTCGGGCGGCGAGCGGCAGCGGGTCGCGATCGCGCGCGCGCTGCTGAAGGCGCCGCCGATCGTCGTGTTCGACGAGGCGACGTCGGCGCTCGACACGCGCTCGGAGCGCGCGATCCAGCAGGAGTTGATGCGCGTCGCGCAGCATCGCACGAGCCTCATCATCGCGCACCGGCTGTCGACCATCGTCGACGCCGATCGCATTCTCGTGATGGAGCACGGCCGGCTCGTCGAGCACGGCACCCACGACGAACTGCTCGAAAGCGGCGGCGTGTATGCGCAGATGTGGTCGCTGCAGGCGAAGCAGCGCGAGCTGGAACGCACGGAAGCGAAGTTCGCGCGGCAGCCGGTGCGGATCAACCCGCTCGTGTCGCAGGTGCTCGATTCGCTGGCGGAGGCGGCCGCGCGGCGCGGCGTGCCGGTGTTTCGCCATGTGTCGGACGAGGATCTCGTCGTCAACGCCGATCCGGCCGCGCTGCGGCGCTTCGTGTGGGAGCTGTGTCGCGGCGCCATCGAAGCGAGCAGCGGCGGGCAGCTCGAGGTGCGCACCGCGCGCCACGACCCGGAAGCGCGCATCACGATCGCGTGCACGGGCGTCGACGCAACGGAACTGTCGCTGATCGATCTCGAACGATTGCAGGACGCGATCGAGGAGGCAGGCGGCTACGTCGTGCGCGAACGCGACGATACCGGCGTGACGCTGCACCTGTCGCTGCCGATGTACGCGGTGGCGCCGGCGTCGATGCAACCCGCCGGCGCCGTGCCGAACCTGGCCGCCGGCGCGGCGGCCACGGCCAAGCCGCTCGACGGCCTGCGCATCGCGTGCGTGGACGATCACGACGAGGCGCGCGAGGCGCTCGGCGCGCTGCTGAAGGTGGCTGGCGCCGACGTGCACGCGTATGCGTCGGGCCAGGCGTTGCTGGACGACCTGTGGCGCGCGCGCCGGGCCGACTGGCCGGCGCTGCTCGTCTGCGACATCGACCTCGGCGACGACGAGGACGATGGTTACGCGGTGATGTCGCGCGTGCGTCAGCTCGACGCCGCGCGCGATCGCGACGGCCGCGCGCCGCTCGAGGCGCTGGCGTTGTCCGGCCATGCGCGCGATCGCGACCGCACGCGCGCGGTCGAAGCCGGTTTCCATGCGTACCTGACCAAGCCCGCGGTAGCGGCCGACCTGATCGCGGCGTTGCGTGCGCTCGCGTTTTCCTCTGGAGAAATCCATGCCGAACCTTCTGAACCCGACGACACCCGAAGCCCTGAACGCGCGTCGCGGCGGTAGTGCGTTCGCCGACCGCCAGGCCGCGGTGGCGGCCGTCGAGCTGCTGCTGCCGACGCTGTCCGCCGCGCTGCAGAGCGACTTCGTCGGCGACAGCGGCTGCCTGCACATCGTGATCATGGACCCGGCGCTCGGCCCGCACGACGCGGCGTTCGAGGACGCGATCCTGTATGAGTTTTCGCTGCCCGACCCGAAGGACTGGGACGCCGACTATCGCGCCTACGCCCGCGCCAAGGCGCGGCTCTCGTGGGAAACGGGCCGCGACGGCCACGTCGTGCAGGCGCTCGAGCCGTATCGGTTGCGCGCGGGCGACACGAACCTGTGGGGCGGTGTCGCGCTCGGCGGCATCGTGGTCGGCGTGTCGGGTGCGCAGCCGTGGTTCGACGAGGCGTTCGCGGGCTGCATCGCGCACTGCCTGCGCGCGCTCGCGAAGCACCGCGCGCAAGCCACGCCCGACGGGCTCGCGATCTGAGGGGCCGCCCAGGCGCGGCGGCCCGGACCCGTTTTTACAGCCGGTTATAAAAAAGCCAGCGGGCGCGTGGCACAGCCCGATGCGGCACGGGCACACGCAGGCCGGCACGGTTTTCGCTGTACCTCATGCACGGACGGTTGTCGCGACAAGTGTCGCCGTCAACCGGATGGATTTCCGACATCGACAGGAGGTGCAGGTGAACGCGACTCACGATCCAGCCAAACCGCCGCTCGCCGGCCGGACCGCACTCGTGACCGGGGGCGGCCGCGGTCTCGGCGAAGCCATTTGCGAAGAGCTTGCGCAGCACGGCGCGCACGTCGTCGTCGCCGATCTCGACGGCGACCGCGCGGCGGCCGTCGCGCAGCGGCTCGAGCGGCACGGCGGACAGGCGGTCGGCCGGCCGCTCGACGTGCGCGACGAGGCATCGGTGCTGCAGGTCGTGCACGACGCGCGCGAATCGCTCGGCGAGCTCGACGTGATCGTCAACAACGCGGCGATCGACGTGACCGCGCCGATCGACGACGTGAGCGTCGACGCGTGGCAGCAGGTGCTGATGACGAACCTGTTCGGCCCGTACCTGATGTGTCACGCGGCCGTGCCGATGATGAAGGCGCGCGGCAACGGGCATATCGTCAACATCGCGTCGACCGCGTCCAAGCGCGCGTGGCCGAACGCGTCCGCGTATCACGCGACGAAGTGGGGGCTGCTCGGGCTGTCGCACGCGCTGCACGCCGAACTGCGGCCGAGCGGCGTGCGCGTGTCGGCGATCGTCGCGGGCGGGATGCGCACGCCGTTCCTGCTCGACCGTTTCCCGGACATCGACGAGGACACGCTGCAGCCGCCGGAGCACGTCGCGGCCGCCGTGCGCTTCGTGCTGACCCAGCCGCCGGGCACCGTGGTGCCGGAGCTGATGGTGCTGCCGATGAAGGAGACGTCATGGCCCTGAAGCGCGAACGGCGGCTGCCCGGCGCGGTGCTGCTCGACAAGGACGGCACGCTGCTCGACGACGTGCCGTACAACGTCGACCCCGCGCGCATGCGCCTCGCGCCGGGCGCCGCGCGCGCGCTGCGCACGCTCGGCGCGACCGGCATGCCGCTGGCGGTCGTGTCGAACCAGCCGGGCGTCGCGCTCGGCCGCTTTACCGAAAACGAGCTTGGCGCGGTCCGCCAGCGCCTCGCCGAACTGTTCGAAGCAAACGGCGCGACGCTGGCGGATTTTTTTTACTGCCCGCATCACCCGCGGGGCAGCGTGCCGCGCTACACCTGTGACTGCATCTGCCGCAAGCCGCGCCCGGGCATGCTGCGCCGCGCGCTGAGCGCGCTTGGTGCCGTGCCCGAATGGAGCTGGATGATCGGCGACATTCTCGACGACGTCGAGGCCGGCCGCACCGCGCGCTGCGGCACGATCCTGGTCGACTGCGGCAATGAGACCGAGTGGCAGCTCAACGCCGCGCGCACGCCGCACCACGTCGTCGATCGCATCGACCTGGCCGCCGACATCGTCGTGCGCGAAGCCGTGCGCCGGCACGGCTCGTGGGTGCGGCGATGAGCACGGCCTGGAGCCGCGCCCGCCGCATCCTGTGCGTGCGGCTCGACAGCATCGGCGACGTGCTGATGACCACGCCCGCGCTGCGCGCGCTGAAGGAGAGCGGCGCCGATCGCCAACTGACGCTGCTGACGTCGCGCACGGGCGCCGCGCTCGCGAAGCATCTGCCGATGGTCGACGACGTGTGGAGCTACGACGCGCCGTGGGTCAAGCATCCCGACGTGCGCGGCGATCCGGTGGCCGATCTCGACATGATCGACCGACTGCTGGCCGGCCGCTTCGACGCGGCCGTGATCTTCACCGTCTACAGCCAGAATCCGTTGCCCGCCGCGATGATGTGCTGGCTCGCCGGCATTCCGCTGCGGCTCGCACATTGCCGCGAGAACCCGTACGAACTGCTGACCGACCGCGTGCCGGAAACCGAGCCGGAATCGCACGTGCGCCACGAGGTCGCGCGCCAGCTCGCGTTGGTGCGCACGGTCGGCGCGAAGACGTCGGACTGGCGGATGGCGTTCGAGCCGGGCGACGCGGCGCGGCGTGCGGTGCACGCGCGCCTGCAGGCCGCGTTGCAGCGCGTCGGCGGCGCGCGTGAGCCGGGAGCGACGCGCGCGCGCTGGCTGGTCGTCCATCCGGGCGCGACCGCCGCGTCGCGGCGCTGGCCGGCCGAGCGCTTCGGCGAAGCGGCCGCCGCGGTCGCGCCGCTGTTCGACGGCATCGCGGTGACGGGCAGCGCGAACGAACGCGCGCTGGTCGACGCGGTGTGCGAACGGGCGGGGCCGCGCGCGGTGCCGCTGGCCGGCGTGTTGCCGCTCGGCGAACTCGGCGCGCTGATCGAGACGGCCGACCTGCTGCTGTCGAACAATAGCGGCCCCGTGCATCTCGCGGCCGCGCTCGGCACGCCGGTGGTCGACCTGTACGCGCTGACCAATCCGCAGCACACGCCGTGGCGGGTGCCGCACCGTGTGCTGAACGTCGACGTGCCGTGCCGCAACTGCTATCGCAGCGTGTGCAACCAGCCCGGCCATCCGTGCCTGCGCGGCGTGAGCGTCGACGACGTCGCCGCCGCCGTGCACGCATTGCTGCGCGGCCGCGCGCGCCATGCGCAACGCGCGGCCGAGCGGGCTGCCGCCCACGACGAAGGCGAGCCGGTCGCGGCGCACGCATCGAACGTGATTCCGTTCGCGCACGTCATCACGAGGAACTGACGCATGCCTGAATCGACCTATACGCTCGGCATCAACGCCGCCTTCCACGACAGCGCCGCGTGCATCGTGCGCGACGGCGTCGTGATCGCGGCGGCCGAGGACGAACGCTTCACGCACGTGAAGCACGCGAAGCGCCCGGTGCCGTTCTCGACCTGGGAGCTGCCTTTCCACGCGATCGACTATTGCCTCGCGGAAGCCGGCATCACGCTCGCGGATGTCGACCACGTCGCGTATTCGTACGACCCGTGGTTCGAACTCGACCGCGAAGGCACGGCGCCGGCACTGACCTTGCCGCTGTCGCCGTCCGCGCATGCGCCGCGCGAGGATGGCGCGTCGCCGTGGCATCCGCTGTTCCTGTCGTCGATCGTCAACGCGCCGCGCCAGCTCGCGGGCGGCGCGCCGCATCACCTGCAGCGGCGCTTTCGCGGCGTCACGCACGACGGGCCGTTCCGCTGGCATTTCATCGAACACCATCTCGCGCACGAGGCGAGCGCGTTTCTCGCGGCGCCGTTCGAGCGCTGCGCGGTGATGACGATGGACGGGCGCGGCGAGCGCGCGACGACGAGCTACGGCGTGTTCGACGGCCGCGCGTACCGGCGGCTCGGGCAGGTCAACCTGCCGCATTCGCTCGGGCTGCTGTACGAGCGCTTGACCCGCTATCTCGGCTTCCTGCACTCGTCCGACGAATACAAGGTGATGGCGCTCGCGTCGTACGGCAAGCCGGTGTTCGCCGACGAGATGCGCAAGCTGGTGCGGTATCGCGGCGAAGGGCGCTACGACGTGCTCGACGCGGATCTCGCGGCGCTGTTCGGCCCGGCGCGCGAACGCGGCGGCCCGATCGAGCCGCATCACTGCGACATCGCGCATGCGTTGCAACTGGTGCTCGAGGAGACGACGCTGCAGGCGGTCGACTGGCTCGCCGCCGAGACCGGCGAGCGGCAGCTCGCGATGGCGGGCGGCGTCGCGCTGAATTGCGTGATGAACGCGCGGATTCGCGATCGCGGCCCGTTCGACGACGTATGGGTGCAGCCGGCCGCCGGCGATGCGGGCACCGCGCTCGGCGCCGCGCTGTGGACCGACTTCCGGATGCGCGGTGCGCGCGGCGACTGGCGGATGGATCACGCGTATCTCGGGCCGGCGTACGACGACGACGCGATCGAGGCGTTCCTGAAGGAAGCGCAACTGCCGTACCGGCGCCTTGCCGACGTCGCCGCGCAGACGGCCGCGCTGCTCGCGGCGAACCGCGTGATCGGCTGGTTCCAGGGGCGCATGGAGTTCGGCCCGCGCGCGCTCGGCGCACGGTCGATCCTCGCGTCGCCGATCGATCCGGACATGCAGCAGAAGCTGAACCGGATCAAGGATCGCGAGGATTTCCGGCCGGTCGCGCCGGTCGTGCTCGAAGACCGTGCGCATCACTGGTTCAGCGGCGGCCGGCGCACGCCGCTGCGCGCGCCGTTCATGCTGTTCGTGTACGACGTCGTGCCCGAGCGCGCCGCGAAGATTCCGGCGGTGCGTCACATCGACGGCACCGCGCGCGTGCAGACCGTCGACGAAACTCAGCATCCGCTGTTGCATGCGTTGCTGACCGAGTTCGACGCGCTCACCGGCGTGCCGGTGCTCGTCAACACGTCGTTCAACACGCGCGGCGAACCGATCGTGTGCTCGCCGCGCGACGCGATCGAATGCTTCTGGACCTCGCCGCTCGATGCGCTCGTGATCGGCCCGTTTCTGCTGGAGAAGCCGCGATGAACATGCGCGACACGCACCTGCCGCCCGTGGTGTCGGTGGTCGTGCCGACCTACCGGCGGCCCGATCTGCTCGAACGCTGCCTCGACGCGCTGTGCGTGCAGGTGTTCGATCCGACCACCTACGAGATCGTCGTCGTGGACGACGATCCGGCCGGCAGTGCGCGCGCCGTCGTCGATGCGTGCCGCGCACGCGTGACCGACGTGCCGGTGATTCGCTACATGACCGCGCCCGACACGCAAGGCCCGGCCGGCGCGCGCAACGTCGGCTGGCGCAGCGCGGGCGGTGCGCTGATCGCGTTCACCGACGACGACACGATCCCCGATCCGACCTGGCTGCGCCACGGCGCGGCCGCGCTGCTGGCCGAGCCGTCGGCCGCGGCCGCGGCCGGCCGGATCGACGTGCCGTTGCGGCCGCGCCCGACCGACTACGAACGCGACGCGGCGGGGCTCGCGCATGCGGAATTCGCGACCGCGAACTGCTTCGTGCGGCGCGCGGCGCTCGAACGCATCGGCGGCTTCGACGAACGCTTCACCCGCGCGTGGCGCGAGGACGCCGACCTGATGTTCGCGCTGCGCGAGCATGCGGGACCGATCGTCGACGCCGACGCCGCGCGCATCGTGCATCCGGTGCGCCCCGCGCGCTGGGGATCGAGCATCGGCGCGCAGTCGAAGGTGTATTTCGATGCGCTGTTGTACAAGAAGCATCGCACGACCTACCGGCGTCATATCCGGCCGGTGCCGCCCTGGCATTACTACGCGGCCGTGCTCGCCGCGCTCGGCGCGATCGGCTGTTTCGCGGCCGGCTGGCCGGCGCCGGCCATCGTGTGCGCGGCGGTGTGGGCCGCGATCACTGCGGGGTTCTGCGCGAAACGGCTGCGCGGCACGCAGCTCACGGTGTCGCATGTGGCCGAGATGATCGTCACGTCCATCGCGATTCCGCCCGTGTCGCTGTACTGGCGCATGCGCGGCGCGCTTCACTTCAGGGTGTTATTCCTATGAAGCTCGATCCCGGCGTCGATTCCGACGGCTCGCGCGGCCCGAAGCGGATCGCGGTGTTCCGCGCGTTGCAGCTCGGCGACATGCTGTGCGCGGTGCCCGCGCTGCGCGCGCTGCGACGCGGCGAACCGGATGCGCGCATCACGCTGATCGGGCTGCCGTGGGCGCGCGAGTTCGCATCGCGCTTTTCCGATTACATCGACAGCTTCATCGCCTTCCCCGGCGCGCCGGGACTAGGCGAACAGCCCGAACTCGACGCGGCCACGCGCGAGGCATTCATCGCCGAATGCCGCTCGCGCGACTTCGATCTCGCGATCCAGCTGCACGGCAGCGGCGCGCACACGAACGCGATCGTCGCGTCGCTCGGCGCGACGCGCACGGCCGGCTTCGTGCCGGCCGACGGCGGCACGACCGCGCTCGACTGCGCGCTCGTGTGGCGCGACGACGAACCCGAAGTGACGCGCTATCTGGCGCTCACGCGCAAGCTCGGCTACGCGGACTGGGGCGACTACCTCGAATTCCCGCTCGGCGGCCTCGACTACGCGCTGTGGCACGTGCTCTGCGACGAACACGCGCTCGACCCCGGCCGCTACGTGATCGTCCATCCCGGCGCGCGGATGGCGTCGCGACGCTGGCCGGTCGAACGCTTCGCGCACGCCGCGCGGCAGCTCGCCGACGACGGCTGGCAGATCGTGCTGACCGGCACGCGCGCGGAACTGGCGCTGGCGAGCGCGTTCGCCGAGCATCTCGGACAGCCGTGCGTGAACCTGTGCGGCCGCACGCCGCTCGGCGCGCTGGCCGCGCTGATCGCCCGCGCGCGGCTGCTGTTGTGCAACGACACGGGCGTATCGCACGTCGCGGCCGCGCTTGGCACGCCGAGCATCGTCGTCGCGTGCGGCAGCGATACGGCCCGCTGGGCGCCGCTCGACACCGAGCGTCATCATGTGCTCGCGAACTACCCGCCGTGCCGGCCGTGCATGTTCGATACGTGCCCGTACGGGCACGAGTGCGCGACGGCGATCGGCGTCGGCGACGTGATCGGCCGGGCGGGTGAACTGCTCGCGGAGGAGAGACGTCATGTCACGTAAGCGGTTGCGCGTGCTCACCTGGCACGTGCATGGCAACTACCTGTATTACCTGTCGCAGGCGCCGCACGATTTCTACATCGTGACGAAACCGCAGCATCCGCCTGGCTATGCGGGCCGCGTCGGGCACCTGCCGTGGGGCGACAACGTGCACGAGGTGCCGGCCGAGTGCGTGCGCGACACCGAATTCGACTGCGTGCTGTACCAGCACGCGAAGCACTACCAGCACGACCGCCTGCGGCTGCTGAGCGAAGCGCAGCGCGCGCTGCCGACGCTGTTCGTCGAGCACGATCCGCCGCGCGAGCATCCGACCGACACGCTGCATCCGGTGCAGGACCCGAACGTATTGCTGGTGCACGTGACGCCGTTCAACGCGCTGATGTGGGACAACGGCGTGACGCCGACGCGCGTGATCGAGCATGGCGTGCTGATGCCCGAAGGTGTCGAGTATCACGGCACGCTGCCGAAGGGCGTGGCCGTCGTGAACAACCTCGCGCGCCGCGGCCGGCGCCTCGGCGCGGACCTGTTCGAGGTCGTGCGGCACAGCGTGCCGATCGATCTGGTCGGGATGGGGTCGAGCGAGTTTGGCGGGATCGGCGAGGTGCCGAACCCGGCGCTGCCGCAGTTCCTGTCGCACTACCGGTTCTTCTTCAATCCGATCCGCTATACGAGCCTCGGGCTCGCGGTGATCGAGGCGATGATGATCGGGTTGCCGATCGTCGCGCTGGCGACGACCGAGATGGCGCAACTCGTGAAGACCGGCAGCAACGGCGTGGCCGATACGCGGCCGGCCGTGCTGATCGACGCGATGCGGATGCTGATCCGCGATCCGGAACTGGCGCGCGAGTGGGGCGCGGCGGCCAAACGCGACGCGTGCGAGCGATTCGGCATCGAGCGGTTCGCGCGCGACTGGGACGCCGCATTGCGCGACGTGACGGGGTGACGGCGTGATGGCGTGACGGCGGCGTGACCCGCCGCACTTACGGCATCGTCGCGGGCGGCGAAGTGGAGGCGCTGCCGCCGTTCGACGCGTTCGCGGCCGGCGGCGCGCTGCCGCTGGCTGCATTGCGCTCGCTTTCGGGCAGCAGCGCGAGCCGGTTGTACAGCGTTTTCAGGCTGATGCCGAGCGCCTTGGCGGTGCGCGGCTTGTCGCCGTTGAAATGCCGCAGTGACGCGACGATGAAGCGCTGCTGCGTATGCGCGAGCGTCGTGCCGATATGCAGCGTCATCGCGTTGTGACGCACTTCCTCGCGCGGCGGCGGGCGGCGCGGCAACTGCAGCTCGATCTGCTCGTCGGCGAGGATGAACGCGCGCTCCAGCGTATTGCGCAGTTCGCGCACGTTGCCGGGCCACGTGTACGCGCGCAGCGCCTTCATCGCCTGTGTCGACAGCCGTTTGCGCGTGCGGTGCCGCGCGTTCAGCCGTTCGACGATCTGCAGTGCGATGTCGCCGACGTCGTCCTCGCGCTGCCGGAGCGCGGGCACGTGCAGCGCGATCGGTGCAATCCGGTAGAACAGGTCTTCGCGCAGCGCGCCGCTGCGCAACGCCTCGACCGGATCGTGATGCGTGGCCGCGACGATCCGCACGTCGAGCGGGATCGCCTCGTGGCCGCCCACGCGCATGATCGTGTTGGTTTCGAGCGTGCGCAGCAGCTTGACCTGCAATTCGAGCGGCATCTCGGCGATCTCGTCGAGAAACAGCGTGCCGCCGCGCGCGGCTTCGAACATGCCCACATGTTGTGCAACGGCACCCGTGAAGCTGCCTTTTTCGTGACCGAACAACTGCGACTCCGCGATGTCCTTCGGAATCGCGCCGCAATTGACGGGCACGAACGGCCCGCGCCGGCGCGGGCTCATGTCGTGAATGAGCCGGGCGACGATATCCTTGCCGGCCCCGCTTTCGCCGACCACCAGCACACTCACGCGGGTGGCGGCGACGCGCGACACTTTCAGCAGCAGATCCTGAATTGTTCGCGAACGGCCGAACAGTCGCGTGCCGTCATCGTCGGATTTCGACATGGAGTAATAACCGGGTTGGGAAGTTTTGACCGAATGTGTCGGGACCAGGTAAAAAGGACGTGGCACACGTCTCCTTTCACGTACTCAGAATACCTTTTATACCGATTCGTCGACATTGAATCTGGCAATGCGATTTACGGCGACAGATAGATTTATTCGATGAGCGGCGAATGCACGACGTCGTTCTTCTATACTGCTAAGCACTCGTTTTCAGTGCAGGACAGCCTGTCTGCCCGTTCGTGTGCAGCGTCGAAGATGATGACGCGCATGACGCTGCACGTGCCGCGGTGCTGGCCGATGCACGCGCCGGGCCGCATTACAAGGAGCCTTGATGCCTTACGTCCTGATCGTCGAAGACGACGCCGATACGCGAACGATGCTCGCCACGCTCGCACGCACGCAGCAATTGACGTGCGATACGGCCGCGACGCTTGAAGAAGCGCGCACGCTCGTCTCGACGCATACCCCCGATCTCGTGCTGTGCGACCTCGTGCTGCCCGACGGCAACGGGATGGATCTGTTCGACGCATTGCCCAAGCGCGCACATTGCGAAATAGTATTGACCACTGGCCACGCGAGCCTCGAAACCGCGATCGACGCATTGCGCCGCGGCGCGACCGATTACCTGGTGAAGCCGCTCAACATGCAGCGGCTGAACAGCATCTTCGCGCGCGTGCCGCGCACGACCGCGCTGCACGAGGAAATCGCCGAGTTGCGCTCGGAATTGCAGCGCCTCGGCCGTTTCGGCCGCATGCTGGGCAGCTCGCCCGCGATGCAGGCCGTGTACGACGCGATCGGCCGCGTCGCGCGCACCGAAGCGTCGGTGCTGCTCACCGGCGAGTCGGGCACCGGCAAGGAACTTGCCGCGCAGACGGTGCACGACTTGAGCCTGCGCCGCCGCGGCCCGTTCCTCGCGGTGAACTGCGGCGCGATCGCCGCGAATCTCGTCGAGAGCGAGATGTTCGGTCACGACCGCGGCAGCTTCACCGGCGCGGAACGTCAGCACAAGGGCTTCTTCGAACGCGCGGACGGCGGCACGCTGTTTCTCGACGAAATCACCGAGATGCCGCTCGAATCGCAGGTCAAGCTGCTGCGCGTGCTGGAGACCGGGCGCGTCACGCGGCTCGGCTCGACGCGCGAGATCGACGTCGACGTGCGCATCGTCGCCGCGACCAATCGCGACCCGGAAGCCGCGATGGCGGACGGCAAGCTGCGGCCCGACCTGTTCCACCGGATCAACGTGTTCCCGATTCCGCTGCCGTCGCTGCGCGAACGCGGCGACGATATCCCGATGCTCGCCGACGCGTTCCTGCAGCGCTACAACGAAGAGAGCGGCCGCAACCTGCGCTTCTCGCCGGCCGCCCGCGAAGCGCTGAAGACCTACGAATGGCCCGGCAACGTGCGCGAGCTGCGCAACTTCGTGCAGCGCGCGAGCATCTTCACCGACGCCGACGTGATCGACACATTGCCGCCGCCGATCATGGACGAGCTGTCCAGCATGGTCGATTCGCATGAAGATCGCGTGACGGTGCCGTTCGGCACGCCGCTCGAGGAAGTCGACCGCAAGCTGATCCTCGGCACGATCGCGCAATGCGGCGGCGTGAAGGCGCAAGCGGCCGAGGTGCTCGACGTCAGCCTGAAGACGATCTACAACCGGCTCGCGCAACTGGAAGACGAAGCGGAGAAGCCGGATTCCTGATGCCGCTACGACCGCGCTCATGTTTCCGTTCCGGCCTCGCGGCGCGTATCGCGCTCGAGGCGGCGGCGCATGCGTTCGACGTGCGGCGGGATCGTGCGTCGTTCGCGCAGGATCCATGGCAGGCCGGCGAACGTGCGTACGATCGCGCGTTCGCGGCGCAGCAGCGGCAGCATGCGCAGGGTATGCCGCCACGCGGCCGTGGCCGGCCACCTGAGCCACGCGGTCCATACCGCGTTGCGGGCAGCGGTGCGCGCGCGCGTGGGCCGGTCGCGCTGCAGCGACGGGTAGTGATGGACGGTCAGGCGCGGTGCATACACGAGCCAGTGCCCCGCGCGATACAGGTCGAGCGCGAGCAGCGCTTCCTCGCCGCCGAGGAAGTAGTGCGGATGGTAGCCGCCCGCGCGCATGAACGCGTCGCGCCGGAACGCGGTCGCGCCAGCCAGCAGCCCGAGGATCGGCCGGCCCGGCAGCGCGACGGGCGCGTCGAGCGGGCTGTCGGCCATCAGCCGGCAGGTCGGGTCCTCGCGTTCGTCGGGGCCGACCAGCACGCGCGCGGTGACGGCCGCGACGTGCGGATACGCGTCGAGCAGGTTCGCGGCTTCGGCGATCGAGCCGGGCGCCCACCACGTGTCGTCGTCGCAGAACGCAACGTGGCGCGTGCGGGCGACGGCGACGCCGAGGTTGCGGCCGGCCGCGCCCAAGTTGCCCGGCGCATGCACCAGCGCGACATGCGGAAAGCGGTCGCGGATCAGCGTGGCCGTGTCGGCGTCCGCCGCGTTGTCGACGACGACGATCGCCGGCCGGTCGGGCAGCACGGACAGGTGTTCGAGCGTGCGCGCGAGTTCGGCGGCGCGCCGGCAGGTCAGCACGATCGCGGTCACGCGCGGCTCGCCCGGCAGCAGCGCGACGCGCGCGGGCGTTACGCGGACGTGACGTCGCATTCGAGCCGCCAGATCGTTTCGGGTTCGCGGAGAGCGGCACGCATATGAGGTTCCAGCAGCGTTACCTGGCTCGCGTACGCATCGACGGCGGCGGCTTTCGCGGCGACGCTGTTCGTGTCGCCGGCGGCCGGCACCGCGACCGGATGCGCGGTCCAGCCGCGCTCCCGCCATTCGATCACGCGCCTGGCCATCAGCCCGTCGATGCGGCGATACGGCACGTCCTCGTAGAAGCGCCAGACGTGCGACGGATCGTCGGCACGCAGCAGCGACAGCATGGCCGCCTGCACTTGCAGATGATCGCGGTGGAACAGGCCGGCCGGCGCGAGCACGCCGAAGCCCGGGTGCGCGTCGAGCGCCGCGGCCACGCATGTCGCGATCGCGGTCGACGTCGTCGGTACGCCGTACTGATCGTCGAGGAAATCGAGCCACACGGGGCGGGCGTCGAGCAGCGCGAGCGCGCGGCGGTCTTCGTCGCGGCGCGCGCGCACCGCTTCGTCGGCATGGCGGAAGCCCGCGCGCTGATCCCACGGGGGCGCGGGCGTGCCGTGCGGCGGGATGCCCGCGAACACGGTGACGACGATCGAGCCGGGCGCCTGCGCGAGCAGTTGCCCGCAACTGAAGACGGCATCGTCGAGATGCGGCGAGACGACGAGCCAGCGTGTCGGGTCGGGCATGGCGTGAAGTTCTCCATCGTGAGCGGCCGGGCCGCCGGTTCCGATCGGCCAGCATGCGTCGTGCCCGCGGGCGGCGCCCGCGCCGGCCGCTGTCGAGTGTCCCCGCAGGAGCGTGTCCAATGACCGAAATTGCACGGCCGCAGGCCGGAAATTACGCAACGGCCGTGATGCTGGTCGCGATCGCGACCGTGTTGCAGACGCTCGCGATCCGGTTCGGCGGCGTGAATCTGCCGTTCGTGCTGTATTACCCGCTGCTCGCCGGCGCCGCGTGGGCGACGTCGTTCGTGTTCGGCATCGTGTCGACGGTGGTCAGCGGGCTGCTCGTCTGGACGCTGTTCCTGTCCGATCCGGCCGCCTATACGACGCCGCTGCCCGACCGGCTCGTGCAGCTCGGCACGTTCATCCTGATCGGCGCGCTGGTGTGCGCGGTCGCGTCGCTGCTGCATCACACGCGGCTGACGAACGATCGCGCGCGCCGACGCGAGGCGGCCGCGCGCCGGCAGTTCGAGGCCGTGCTGCGCGCCTTGCCGCACGGCGTGATCGCGACCGACCCGAACGGGCGGCTCACCTATCTCAACGCGGCCGCGGCCAAACTCGTCGGCTGCCGGCCGGACGAGGCGGTGGGGCTGCCGGTGCGCGACGTGCTGCGGATCGTCGATCACGAAGGCCGCCGCGTGCCGACCACGCCGCTCGACCATGCGCTCGGCGGCGCCGAGGCGACGTCCGACCGGCACTGGCTGCAGGCCGGCAGCG
>NZ_JACFYV010000130.1:0-18911 GCF_016759955.1 Burkholderia sp. KCJ3K979 | reverse complement strand
CCCGACGACGCGGCGGCCGCTGCCGCCGCGCTCGCCGAAGAGTTGCAGCGCGTGCGCGACGCCGCGCATGCCGAAGGCCATGCGGCCGGCCACGTCGAAGGCCAGGCGCTCGGCTACCAGGCCGGTTTCGCGCAGGGCCGCGAACAGGGTTTCGAGGCCGGCCAGGCCGAAGCACGCGAACAGGCCGCGCAGCTCGCGGCGCTCGCCGCGTCGTTCCGCGAAGCCGTCTCGACCGTCGAACACGATCTCGCCGCCGACCTCGCGCAGCTCGCGCTCGACATCGCGCAGCAGGTCGTGCGCCAGCACGTGAAGCACGACCCGGCCGCGCTGGTCGCCGCCGTGCGCGACGTGCTCGCGGCCGAACCCGCGCTGTCCGGCGCGCCGCATCTCGCGGTGAATCCGGCCGACCTGCCCGTCGTCGAGGCCTATCTGCAGGACGACCTCGACACGCTCGGCTGGAACGTGCGCACCGACGCGTCGATCGAGCGCGGCGGCTGCCGCGCGCACGCCGCGACCGGCGAGGTCGACGCGACGCTGCCCACCCGCTGGCAGCGCGTCGCCGCCGCGATCGGCAAGGTGAGCACGTGGTGACGCGCTCGCCCGAGGCGCTCGCGCACGACGGCATGACGCCGCTCGAACGCGAGCTCGCGCTCGCGTCGTTCGAGCCGGCGGCCGCGCACGATGCCGCGGACGACGCCACGCCGCACGCAGCATCCGACGCCGCCGACGCCGCCCCGCGCGCGCCGCACAATCCGCATCTCGCGCACTGGCGCACGCACCTGAACGGGCTCGCCGCGCGCAGCCACCGCGCGCTGCCGCTGCGGCCGTGCGGACGCCTCACGCGCGCGGCCGGCCTCGTGCTCGAGGCGATCGGGCTGCGCCTGTCGGTCGGCGCCGAATGCACGATCGAGTTGCCGCCCGGCAGCACGCTGCCGCACGCGGAAGCCGAAGTCGTCGGCTTCGCCGGGGACCGCCTGTTCCTGATGCCGACCACCGACGTTGCGGGCGTGTTGCCCGGCGCACGCGTGTGGCCGCGCGAGAGCGCGCCCGTCACCGATCCGCTCGCCGGCGCGAAGCGGCTGCCGGTCGGCTGGGAGATGCTCGGGCGCGTCGTCGACGCGTCGGGCCGCCCGCTCGACGGCCTCGGCCCGCTCGCGTCGAAAGTCGATGCGCCGCTGTCGGCGCCGTCGATCAACCCGCTCGATCGCGAGCCGATCCACCACGTGCTCGACGTCGGCGTGCGCGCGATCAACGCGCTGCTCACCGTCGGCCGCGGCCAGCGGATGGGCCTGTTCGCCGGCTCCGGCGTCGGCAAGTCGGTACTGCTCGGCACGATGGCGCGCTATACGAGTGCGGAAGTGATCGTGATCGGCCTGATCGGCGAACGCGGCCGCGAAGTGAAGGAATTCATCGAACAGATCCTCGGCGAGGACGGGCTCGCGCGCTCGGTCGTCGTCGCGGCGCCGGCCGACGTGTCGCCGCTGTTGCGGATGCAGGGCGCCGCGTACGCGACGTCGCTCGCCGAGTATTTCCGCGACCAGGGCAAGCACGTGCTGCTGCTGATGGATTCGCTGACGCGCTATGCGATGGCGCAGCGCGAGATCGCGCTGGCGATCGGCGAGCCGCCCGCGACGAAAGGCTATCCGCCGTCGGTGTTCGCGAAGCTCCCCGCGCTCGTCGAGCGCACCGGCAACGGGCCCGAAGGCGGCGGCTCGATCACCGCGTTCTACACGGTGCTGACCGAAGGCGACGACCAGCAGGACCCGATCGCCGATTCGGCGCGCGCGATCCTCGACGGCCACATCGTGCTGTCGCGCGCGCTCGCCGAGGCCGGCCACTATCCCGCGATCGACATCGAGGCGTCGATCAGCCGTGCGATGACCGCGCTGATCGACGAAACGCATCTCGACCACGTACGGCAGTTCAAGCAGATGCTGTCGCGCTACCAGCGCAACCGCGACCTGATCGCGGTCGGCGCCTACGCACCGGGCCGCGACGCGCAGCTCGACCGCGCGATCGCGCTCTACCCGCGCATCGAAGCGTTCCTGCAGCAGGGCTTTCGCGAATGCGCGCCGTTCGCATCGAGCCTCACCGCGCTCGATGCGCTGTTCGACGCTTACGGAGGCTGATCCCGATGGCCCACGGCTTTCCCCTTCAGTTGCTGCTCGACCGCGCGCAGGAAGACCTCGACTCGGCCGCGAAGCAGCTCGGCACCGCGCAGCGCGACCGCACCGCGGCGGCCGAACAGCTCGACGCACTGCTGCGCTATCGCGACGAATATCACGCGCGCTTCGCGCAATCCGCGCAGAGCGGCATGCCGGCCGGCAACTGGCGCAATTTCCAGGCGTTCATCGACACGCTCGATGCCGCGATCGCGCAGCAGCGCACCGTGCTCGCCGCGGCCGAAGTCCGCATCGACGAGGCGCGCCCGAACTGGCAGCAGAAGAAACGTACCGTCGGCTCGTATGAAATCCTGCAGGCGCGCGGCGTCGCGCAGGAAGCGCAGCGCGACGCCCGGCGCGAACAGCGCGACGCCGACGAACATGCCGCGAAGATCCTGCGCATGCGGGCCGACGCGGCCCGTTCGTCGTAACCGACCACCGCCTTCGAACGAGAGAACCGTCATGCCTCCCCTGCCCCTGCTCGGCGCGCTGCTCGACACCGCCGGCGCCGCACTCAAGGCCGCCAGCGACTCGGGTGCGTCCGCCGCCAACGACGCGTCGGCCGCCACGAGCGCCGTGCCGTTCGCGCAGACGCTCAAGCAAAGCGTCGCCACGCGCGGCGATACGGCCAACGCCGGTACGTCGGACGTGTCGACCAAACCGGCTGCGTCGAAGCCGGCCGCCGGCACGAAACCGTCCGGCACCGACGACGACAAGACGACCGACGACACGACCGCGAACGCCACCGCCAATCCCGATGCCGCCGCCCTCGCGGCCGCCGCGGCCGTGCAGGCGCAACTGCAGGCGCGCCCGGACACCGCGACGCCGGCCGACGCGGCGACCGCTGCCGCGGCTGCCGCCGCCGTCACTGCGCAAAAGACGGCCGTATCCGGCCAGCCGGACGCCACGGCGACGCTCGCCGATCATGCGGCCAAGGATGCGACCGCCCAGCCGACCGACCCGGCATCGAGCCGCGACGCGCTGCAAGCGGCGCTCGCCAAGCTGACGGGCGGCGCGGGCGCGATCACGATGCCGGCGACCGGCACGAGCGCCGCCGCCACGCCGACGGCGCCGGCAGCGACCGCGTCGAACGCCGCCGCGCCGCTGACGCCGAAAGTGCCGACGTTCGACCGCACGCTCGCCGACGCGAAAGGCACGCTCGCCACCCAGCAGACGCCGACCCAGGTCACGCCGCAGACGCTGCAGGCCGACGCGAACGCGCAGTCCGGCGCCCAGCACGCGCTCGCGGCGGCCGGCAATGCGACGGACCCGGCCGCCAGCGCGACGCTCGCAGCCGGCGCCACGGCCGCCGCCGCGGCACAGGCGAACCTGCAACTGTCGCCGGCCGCCGGCGCGATTGCCGCCGCCAACGCACACGCGCTCGCGCCGCACGTCGGCACGGCCGACTGGACGGACGCACTGAGCCAGAAAGTGGTGTTCCTGTCGAATGCGCACCAGCAGAGCGCGGAGCTGACGCTCAACCCGCCCGATCTCGGGCCGCTGCAAGTGGTGCTGCGCGTCGCGGACAACCATGCGCACGCGCTGTTCGTGTCGCAGCACGCGCAGGTGCGCGACGCGGTCGAAGCCGCGCTGCCGAAGCTGCGCGAGGCGATGGAAGCGGGCGGGCTCGGACTCGGCAGCGCGACCGTCAGCGACGGCGGCCTCGCTTCGCAGCAACAGCAGCCCAACCCGCAGCAGACCAACGCCTACGGCCAGCCGTCGCGGCGCGGGAACGGCGGATCGTCAGCCGTCGATGCACCCGTCGACGCCGCGCAATCCGCACCGGTCGCCGCACGCGCGAGCCGCGCCGGCCTCGTCGATACGTTTGCCTGAGCATGGGCGCCGCCGTGCCGTGTGCGCGCCGCGCCTAGCGGCCGTGCACGGCGGCCGCCGCCTCGCCGCGCGGCACGCCACCCTTGCGCGTGGCGACGATGAAGTCCGCCGCGCGCTCGCCGATCATCACCGACGGCGCATTCGTGTTGCCGCCGACCAGCGTCGGCATCACCGACGCATCCACCACGCGCAACCCGTCGACGCCGCGCACGCGCAGTTGCGGATCGACGACCGCGCGCGCATCCGAGCCCATCCGGCAGGTGCCGACCGGGTGATAGATCGTGTCCGCATGCGCGACGATCGTCGCGCGCAGCTCCGCTTCGCTCTGATCCGGCCGCGTGTACAACTCGCGCCCGCCCTGCGATGCGAGCGGCGCCTGCGACAGGATGCGGCGCATCGCCTGCGTGCCGCGCACCAGCAGGTCGAGGTCGCGTGAATCGCTGAAGAAGCGCGGATCGATCAGCGGCGCGTCGCGCGCATCGCCGCTCGCGAGCGCGACCGTGCCGCGGCTGAACGGCCGCAGCGCGCACACGTGCAGCGAATAACCGAAGCCCCAGTGCATCTTGCGGTTGTGGTCGTCGACGAGCGCCGTGCAGAAATGCAGCTGCAAGTCGGGACGCTCGAGCGACGGATCGCTCTTGATGAAGCCGCCGGCCTCCGCGACGTTGCTCGTCATCATCCCCGTGCGGCTCGAGAAATAGCGCGCGAGCGCCGGCGTCATCTTCGCGATGCCGCGCAGGCACACGCCGACCAGCTCCGACGAATTCACGCGCGTGTTGATGATGAAGTCGATGTGGTCGATCAGGTTCGTGCCGACGTCCGGCGCATCCTGCACGACCGCGATCCCGTGCCGGCGCAGTTGCTCGGCCGGGCCGATCCCCGAACACATCAGCAGTTGCGGCGAATTGAACGCGCCGGCCGACAGGACCACTTCCGCGCGCGCGCCGAACGTCTCGACCCGCCCGTTGCGCGACACCACGACACCGACCGCGCGCTTGCCGTCGAAGCCCACGCGCAGCACCGTCGCATCGGTGATCACGTGCAGGTTCGGCCGGTTGCGACCGTAGATATACGCGCGCGCCACGCTGCAGCGCGCCCCGTCGCGATGCGTGACCTGATAGAAACCGACGCCTTCCTGCGTCGCGCCGTTGAAGTCGTCGTTCAGCGGATAGCCGGCGGCATGCGCGGCCTGGATGAATCGTTCGGAGAACGGATTGCGAAAGCGCAGATCGGAAACGGTCAACGGGCCGTCCGCGCCGTGCCACGCGTCGGCGCCGCGCTCGTTGCCTTCCGCGCGGCGGAAATACGGCAGCACCTCCTGCCAGCCCCAGCCCGTCGCGCCGAGCTGCGCCCACTCGTCGTAATCGCCCGGGTGGCCGCGCGTGTAGATCATCGCGTTGATCGCGCTCGAGCCGCCCATCCCGCGCCCGCGCGGCTGGTAACCGCGCCGCCCGCCCAAGCCCGGCTGCGGCACCGTCTCGTAGCCGTAGTTGGTGCCGAGCTTGTACGGCACCAGCGCCGCGATGCCGACCGGCATGTTGACGAGCAGGTTGCGCTCCGTATGCGAGCCGGCCTCGATCAGCGCGATCGTCGCATCGGGGCAGGCATCGGCGAGACGGCCAGCCAGGCTCGAGCCGCCCGAACCGCCGCCGACGATGATGTAGTCGTATTGCATGTCACGTCTCCGTCGTGTCATGGAAGGCGCCCGGCACCGCCGCGCGACCGCGTCTCCTCTTGTGTTCGGGCATTGTAGGAATGGCCGCGCCGTGCGCGGCGCGCCGATTCGAGAGCGATTCCTCTAAACGCCCGCGTGAACTAAATTTAAGATGTATTGATGCGCTTCGCGCGATGCACCGGCCACGAGAAGCCGATTCGTCGCGAAACGGGAGGAACGACGATGCGGCGCAAGATCCTGCAGGCCACGTGTCGACCAAGTGATCCGAAAGTCACGCGCGCGGCCCGCATTTCATTTCAAACGGCGACCCGCGCGACGATCCACGGCACGATGCGCGCAGTCGGTCGAAATCGAACGGCACGTGTCATCGCCGACCGTTTGGACGGTGTGTCGGCGCCACCGCAGGTTGCGCGGCGCCAGGCCGTCGCGTACCCGTCGCGCTGCGCTGCCGCAGTGCGCCGGCAGACGTGCGCAAGACGGCATCGCGTGCCTGCTCGTCACCGTATCGGATCGTGCGCGCCTGCCGTGCGGCATGACTTTCGGACCCGGACACCGTCGCGCGGATACGACGCCTGCCGCGCGCGGCAACCGGTTTTCGAACACCCGTCGCATCCGGCCCCGTGCCGGGCGACATGCATCACCCGATCCGCGTCGCCGCGCTCGCCGAGCGTGCGCGTGCGGCGTGACGGCCGGCCGATCAGCCAGGCCCAACTGGAGGAGACGACATGAAGAACGACCTGCCCGAACTGGCCCCGCAAGCATTGCCATCGGTCGACGCGCTGACGTCGCTGCTGCACGACCAGCGTGCGGCGTACCTGCGCGCACCGTACCCGGCATGGGACACGCGTGCGCAGCACCTGCGCGCGCTGCGCACGATGCTGATCGACCACGCGGATGCGCTCGCCGACGCGATCAGCGCCGATTTCGGCCATCGCGCGAAGCAGGAAGTGCTGCTGTCGGAAATCTGGATGGCCAAGGAAGAGATCGACGACGCGCTGAAGCACGGCAAGCGCTGGATGAAGCCGCTCCGCAAGCCGATGAACAAGTGGCTGCGCCCGGCGCGCGCGAAGGTGATTCCGCAACCGCTCGGCGTGGTCGGCATCGTCGTGCCGTGGAACTACCCGGTGCTGCTCGCGGCCGGCCCGCTGATCTGCGCACTCGCCGCCGGCAACCGTGCGATCATCAAGATGTCCGAACTGACGCCGCGCACGTCGGCGCTGTTCGAGCAGCTCATCGGCAAGACCTTCACGCGCGACCACGTCGCGGTCGTGAACGGCGATGCGGAAGTCGGCGCCGCGTTCAGCGCGCTGCCGTTCGACCATCTGCTGTTCACCGGCTCGACGCAGGTCGGCCGCCACGTGATGCGCGCGGCCGCCGACAACCTCACGCCCGTCACGCTCGAGCTCGGCGGCAAGTCGCCGGCGATCGTCGGCCCGAATGCGCGCTTCGACGCGGCCGTCGATGCGATCGTCGCCGGCAAGACGCTGAACGCCGGCCAGACCTGCATCGCGCCCGACTACGTGCTGCTGCCGCGCGGGATGGAAGGCGCGTTCATCGAGCGCGCGCGGACCCGCTTCGCGAAGCTGTATCCGGACCTGTCGGCCAACGGCGACTACACGACGATCGTGTCGCCGCGCCACTACGCACGCCTGCAGCAACTCGCGAGCGACGCGCAGGCGGCCGGCGCGCAGCTGCATCCGCTGTCCGACGCGCAGTCCGATCCCGCATCGCGCCGCTTCGTGCCGTGCGCGGTGACGCAGGTGCCGGCCGCGTCGCAACTGATGCAGGAGGAAATCTTCGGGCCGCTGCTGCCGCTCGTGCCGTACGAACGGCTCGACGAAGCGATCGCGTACGTCAATGCGCGCCCGCGTCCACTCGCGCTGTACCTGTTCGACGAGGATGGCGGCACGATCGACCGCGTGATGCGCGAAACGATCTCGGGCGGCGTCTCGATCAACGAAACGCTGATGCACATCGCATGCGGCAGCTTGCCGTTCGGCGGAGTCGGTGCGAGCGGCATGGGCGCGTATCACGGCTACGACGGCTTCGTGACGTTCTCGAAGATGAAGCCGGTGCTCACGCAGGCGCGGCTGAACGCGCGCAACCTGCTCGCGCCGCCGTACGGCAAGCGCTTCGCCGCGCTGATCAAGCTGATGCTGAAGTTCTGAGCGAGGCGGGCCGCACGCATCGCGGCCCTGTCCAACCTGCCGCGCGGCATGGATGCCGCGCACGCAGCCGTCACACGGGCCAGAGCGGCCCTTCCTGCATCGCGCCGATCTGCTCGCGCAGTTCGAGCACGCGCGCTTCCCAGTAACGATGCGTGTTGAACCACGGGAACGCGGCCGGAAACGCCGGATCGTCCCAGCGCCGCGCGAGCCACGCCGCGTAGTGGATCAGCCGCAGCGTGCGCAGCGCTTCGACCAGATGCAGCTCGCGCGGCTCGAATTCGCAGAAATCCTCGTAGCCCGCGAGCAGGTCGGCCAGCGCGCGCGACGCGCCTTCGCGATCGCCCGGCAACAACAGCCACAGATCCTGCACGGCCGGCGCCATCCGGCTGTCGTCGAAGTCGACGAAATGCGGGCCGGCATCGGTCCATAGCACGTTGCTCGGATGACAGTCGCCGTGCGTGCGCAGCAGGCGAATCTCGCCCGCGCGCTCGAACGCGGCCTCGACGCCTTCGAGCGCGAGCGCGACCGCGGTCGCGTACGCCGGTCTTACGTCATCCGGAATGAAATCGTGCGCGAGCAGATAGTCGCGCGGCTCGTAGCCGAACGTATTGATGTCGAGCACGGGACGCGCGACATACGGCTGCGTCGCGCCGACCGCATGAATGCGGCCGATGAAGCGGCCGAGCCATTCGAGCGTGTCGCTGCGGTCGAGATCGGGGGCGCGGCCGCCGCGCCGCTCGAAGATCGAGAAGCGGAAACCGTCGAACGCGTGCAGCGTGCGGCCGTCGAAGGCGCGCGCGGGCACCGCCGGAATCTCGCGCGCGGCGAGTTCGGCGACGAACGCATGCTCTTCGAGAATCGCGTCGTCCGACCAGCGCGCCGGGCGATAGAACTTCGCGACGACCGGCGGGCCGTCTTCGATACCGACCTGGTAGACGCGGTTTTCGTAGCTGTTGAGGGCGAGCAGGCGCCCGTCGGTGCGCAGGCCGGCCGGCATCAGCACGCTGTCGAGCGCGTCGAGCACGCACTCGGGCGTGAGACCGGCGAACGGTGGGCTGGCGGGAGAAGCGGGAGCGGAAGTGGCGTCTGTCATGCCCCGCATTGTGCCGCCTGCCGGACCGAAAGACGAGCGTCGGTGCTTAGTGAAGCGCCGCGCCGGCCGGCAGAACGGATTCGCCGGTGTCGATCAGGTCCTCGAGAAAGAATGGTTCGGTGTTGAGTTCTTTCGACTCACCCGGCACGCCCGCGTACCAGGTCACCATGGCCATGTCGCCCAGGATGCGCTGGACGATGCCGCGCGCGCCTTTCGGCACCGCGATATGGGTAGTGCAGACGATCGACCCGATATGCATGATGGTTCCCCACTCTTGAATCTTGAAACCCGGCCCGCTGGCGAGCCGGCAAATGCGCGATCCGCGCCGCTCTCGGCGGAGCGTTGCGCGTGATCCCATTGTTCACGGTTTATCGAAGCGCGAAAAGAAGAAGAAGCAGGCGAAGTGCCGCGAATTCGTCGAATGTCTCCAATCAACCACTGCGCCGGGCATGTACTTGCCCACCCGGTTACCCCCATCATACCCTGTCGAATGTGACTGCCCGCCGAAACCGCCCGGCGCCGCCGCACGCACATGATTGACGCAACGCGCGTGCCGCTTCGCTTCGCCGCTGCGGAATCATCTGAACACTTCGCGCGACCGACCGGAATCACCTCGCACACGTCGCATGCCGATCGCTTTGCCCCCTTCGTCGAACGCTTGCGTGCGCAGCGACATCGGCCCCCTCCCGACGCACCCTATCGTCCGCGATGCGCGGCCGCGGACAGTGGTTGCGTTCGATGGCTGCCTTGCGGTACCTTAGGCTTTCATTCGCGTTCAACCGCATTCCGACACGATGTATCCGCTCACGTCCGCCCTCGCAAAATCCCGGCCGCAGTTCGACGCGCGGCCGCAGGCGTGCGTGCATCCGTCGGTCCTTCCTCCTCCTGTCGCACCGCCGCTCGTCTGCGCCGCGCCGCCCCCGCCGGCGGCACGCGCCGGCTGACTCGCCGGCTTTTCGTTTTCGTCTTCCATTCGCCCCGCTGGCTGTAGGTACGTGCGTCGTGACGCACGGCACGTTGCCGCGCGCGAATGGAATGTTTCGATCCGTTCGACAGGTGGATTCACATGGTCTCGTTCAAACGCGCGCTCGCCGCGCATGGCGCGACGTCGCTCTTCGTGCTGCTGTGGAGCAGCGGCGCGATCTTCGCTGAACTCGGTCTGCGTCATGCGTCCGCGTTCGCCTTTCTCACTGCCCGTTTCGCGCTCGCATCGCTCGTGCTGCTCGTGCTGGCGTTCATGCGCAGACGGTGGCTGCCGCCGCGCGGCGAGCGGCGCATGGCCGCGCTGACCGGCTTGCTGATGATGGGCGGCTATTCGATCTTCTACCTGCTCGCGCTCGAGCGCGGCATCGCGCCCGGCGTGCTCGCGACGATACTCGGCGTGCAGCCGATCCTCACGCTCGCGATCGTCGAGCGTCGCTGGCAACCCGTGCGTATCGCCGGGCTCGCGCTGTCGCTCACCGGCCTCGCGCTCGTCGTGGGCCGTGGCGTGAGCGGCGGAACCGGCGGCCTGTCGGCGGCCGGCATCGCGTGCGCGCTGACGGCGCTCGTCGCGCTGACCGTCGGCTCGCTGCTGCAAAAGCGCGTACGCGCGGCCCCCGCCGACGTGCTGCCGCTGCAGAACGCGATCGGCCTCGCGCTGTGCGTCGCGATCGTGCCGTTCCGGCCGGTGTCGTTCGACATGAGCTGGGCGTTCGTCGTCCCGCTGCTGTGGCTCGGCATCGTGATTTCGGTGATCGCGCAACTGCTGTTCTACCGGTTGATGCAGCGCGGCGATCTCGTCAACGTGACGAGCCTGTTCTATCTCGTGCCCGTCGTCACCACGTTGATGGATGCCGTGTGGCTCGGCAACCGGCCCGAGCCGCTCGCACTCGCCGGCATGGGCGCGATCATCGCGGGGCTCGCGCTGGTGTTCCGCGCGCCGGCCGCCCGCCCGCAACCCGACCGCGCGTGAGTAGACGGGCCGCCGCGCCCGCGGGTGCGGCGGCCCGTATCGGACACATACGACGATTCCGCACAAATCGAAAGGAACGGGAAAGATGCGTGCAAGGCGTTCGTCTTGTTTGCCCGAAAAACGCGGAATTCTCGGGGCTTTCCGCTGATTTTTAATGGTTCGGATAGCGAAAAACGCCGCCGGTTGCCTATACTCGAATTGACCGGCCTGCACGTAACGGGCCGGACCAACTAGAAACACCCGGCATGGGGCCGGGGTGAGCGCATGCGTGCCGTTTCAGGCCGATATCCCGCAGGGATGGAGCCGCCAACGCAAGCACTGAAGCGCCCACTTCGGTCGACACTGGAGACACGCATGACGACCTACTTCACGATCGGCGACTTCATCCTGTTGATTCCGATGGCGCTGGCCGGAGCGCTGTTTCTCGGCGCGGTGCCGTGCGCCACTCAATTCCGTCACAACCTGCTGCGCGTACTCGGCGTCATTCTCGGCGTCGGCGTCGCGGTATTGCTCGTTGAAGGCCTGCCTGCGCTGATCTAGCGCCGCCGGCCGTGCGCGACGCGCATCGCTGCACCGCAGCGATGCGACGTACCGCGTGCGCGTCGGACCCGGCACGCGATGTTTCGCATGCCGTATCGACTTCCGCTCAGATCGCCTGATCGGTGGACGGCTTTTCCCACAAATTAATGCCGCCTTCGGTCGCGTAACGATCGATCTCCGCGAGTTCTTCCGCCGAGAATTCGAGGTTCTTCAACGCACCGACGTTCTCGCGCACCTGCTCCGCCCGGCTCGCGCCGATCAGCGCGGACGTCACGCGGCCGTTACGCAGCACCCACGCCAGCGCCATCTGCGCCAGGCTCTGCCCACGCCGTTCGGCGATCGCGTTGAGCTTGCGCACATGCTCGAGGTTGTCCGCGCTCAGGTGATCCTCCTTCAGCGAGCCGCCGCCCGGCTTGTTCACGCGCGCGTCGGCCGGCACGCCGTTCAGGTACTTCGACGTGAGCAGGCCCTGCGCGAGCGGCGTGAACGCGATGCTGCCCGCGCCGACGTCGTCGAGCGTGCCAAGCAGATCCTCTTCGATCCAGCGGTTCAGCATGTTGTACGACGGCTGGTGAATCAGCAGCGGCACCTTGTATTGCGCGAGCAGCGCGGCCATCTCGCGCGTCTTCGCGGCCGAATACGACGAAATGCCGATGTAGAGCGCCTTGCCCTGCTGCACGGCCGACGCCAGCGCACCCGCCGTTTCCTCGAGCGGCGTATGCGCGTCGAAACGGTGCGAGTAGAAGATGTCGACGTAGTCGAGCCCCATCCGCTGCAGGCTCTGGTCGAGGCTCGCGAGCACGTACTTGCGCGACCCGCCGCCGCTGCCGTACGGGCCCGGCCACATGTCCCAGCCGGCCTTCGTCGAGATCAGCAGCTCGTCGCGATACGGGCGGAAATCCTCCTTCAGCAGCCGGCCGAAGTTGATTTCGGCGCTACCGTACGGCGGCCCGTAGTTGTTCGCGAGGTCGAAGTGGTTGATGCCGAGGTCGAACGCGGTGCGCAGGATCTCGCGCTGCGTCGAGATCGGCGTCGAATCGCCGAAGTTGTGCCACAGGCCGAGCGACAGGGCGGGCAGTTTGAGCCCGGATTTGCCGCAAGTGCGGTATTGCATGCCGGCATAACGTTCGGAAGCTGCTTCGTAGGCCATGAGTCTGTTCCGTCAGGACATCGGGGAAAGGGACGCGCGCCGGCCGCGCCAATGACGCGACGGCGGCGAAGGAGTCATACGACGACTATGGTAGCGAAAGCGGCCGGATCACGCACGGCGGCGCGACGATGGACGCGACCGCGGCGCTCGCCTACACTGCGGCGTCTCGAATCACCGTTTCAGCGAGGTTGGTATGTCCCGGGTCATCTCGGTTGCACTGCTCGTCGGCGGCGTCGTGCTGCTGTATTTCGGCGGCCAGTCGTTCCATTCGATCAACGACAACGTGTCGCGCTTCTTCACCGGCTCGCCCGCGACGAAGACGATCCTGCTGATCGTCGGCGGCGCCGTCGCATCGTTCGTCGGCCTGATCGGCCTCGCGATGCCGGGCGGCAAGCGCTGATCGCATCGCAGCGCGACGCGCGCACGGCTAGCGATCGCAGCGAGAGCGGCTCGGTCGACTATCCGGCCTATGGCAACCGGCTCGTCGTGCCGACATCACGCGCGCGAGCCGCGCCAAACGAAACGGGCGGCCAGGCCGCCCGTCGTTTCATTTGCCCGCGATGCACCGCATCGCGTGATCGCCGCGGCTTCGCCGGCCGCCGGTCAGCCTAGAACTGCACTTCCGGCTTCGATGCCGAGCGCGTGCCGGGCACCGGCCGGTTGCTTGCGCCGTGGTACGTGTACACGAGCGAGAACTTCACCTGGTCGGAACGGTTCTGCCCGGCCGAATGCAGCGTGTTGCTGTGGAAGAACACGACGTCGCCCGTCTGCAGCGACGGGCACGTCGCCGCGTCGATCATCCTGCGGTTCTCCGGCAGATCACTGCGGAAGAATTTCGCGTCATCGAACGCTTCCGGTCCGAATTCGGCCGTATGCGAACCCGGCACGAGCCACAGCGCACCGTTCTCGTTGGTTTCCGGCCCGAGCGCGAGCCACACCGACACCATGTCCGGCCGCTCGAACGCCCAGTAGCGGAAATCGCGATGCCAGCCGGTCAGGCTGCCGTACGCCGGGTGCTTCGTCATCATGCAGTTGTGATGCGCACGCGACAGCACGGGCTCCTCGCCGAAATACGCGCGCATCCACGCGCCGATTTCGGGCGCGATCGCGCGCTCGGCAAACGCCGGATCGCGCGAATACGCATCGAGCAGCCGTCGCACCGTATGCCCGCCCGGCGCATGCTTCGATTCGGGCGCGCCCGGGTAGCGCAGGTCGGCCTCGAACTCGATCGGCTCGGCGGCCTCCCGTAACTGGCGCTCCGCGATCTGCCGGAGCGTCGCGCACTGCGCTTCGCCGACGAGGCCGCGCGCGACGACGAAGCCGCGCTCGCGCAATTCCGCGACTTGCGCGCGGATCGATTCCGACTGCAATGGAGACGACATGGGATGCCAGACGTTTATTGTGTGAATGTGACGATTGTAAATCGGCGCCGGATACCGCGAACAGCACCATTGTCGTGCGCAGGGGCATGCCAATCGCGGATTTGATCCAGCGCAAGGGAACTGTGCGACGCGGCACCTGCCTGAGCGACAGGCGGTATGCGGCACACGCCTTGCTGCACGAGGGTTTATCGCGACTTTTGCCGGTCACGAAACCCCTGTAGCCTGACGCGGCCTGTCAATTCTGGCGGGCGCGGCGCGCGACGGGTTTAGGTAAGATCCGTTGTGCCATCCGAGGCCGTTGATACCAGTGCGCTCTTCAGGGCGCCACCCATACAAGCGAAGCATCGTTCACATGCCATTCCGTCTGACTTCCCGTTTCAACCGCGCTGCGAAGCGCGTCGTGCCGTCCGCTCCTGCCCGCTCGCTGCGCCATCACCGCGCCCGCACGCAGGCGCTGGCAGAACGTACGCACACGCACAGCCGGCTGGACGGCATCCGTGCGTGGTTCCACGCGTTTTTCTCGATGATGAGCGCCCAGGCGTTCGCCCGCCGCGCCGGCCTGCGTTCGCTGCTGCAGAAACCGTCGTCGCTGCGCGCGCTCGCGCTGCGCCGCAAGCTCGGCCCGCAGCGCCGCGTCAACCGTCCGCGCCGCCTCGCGGCGAGCAACGGCTGGTTCGGGTTCGGCGCACGCTGATCAGGTACCGGCGGGCATGGCCCGCACCGATCGCCGCCGTTGCCGCGACGATCGACACCCATAAAAAACCCCGGCTAGGCCGGGGTTTTTCATTTCAGGCGAACGACGCTTACGCGACGCGTGCCGTCGGCTCCACGCCGGCCGCTTCGGCCAGCGCGAGCGCCTTGTCGGTTGCTTCCCACGAGAATTCCGGCTCTTCGCGACCGAAGTGGCCGTAAGCCGCGGTCTTCTCGTAGATCGGGCGCAGCAGGTCGAGCATCTTGATGATGCCCTTCGGACGCAGGTCGAAATGCTCGCGCACGAGCTTCGTGATCACCGCATCCGACACGCGGCCCGTGCCGAACGTGTTGACCATCACCGAAGTCGGCTCGGCCACGCCGATCGCGTACGACACCTGGATCAGCGCGCGCGACGCGAGGCCGGCGGCGACGATGTTCTTCGCGACGTAACGGCCGGCATACGCAGCCGAACGGTCGACCTTCGACGGATCCTTGCCCGAGAACGCGCCGCCGCCGTGCGGTGCGGCACCGCCGTAGGTATCGACGATGATCTTGCGGCCGGTCAGGCCGCAATCGCCCTGCGGGCCGCCGATCACGAACCGACCGGTCGGGTTCACGAGGAACTTGATGTCGCCCTTGATCAGCTCGGCCGGCAGCGTCGGCTTGATGATTTCCTCGATCACCGCTTCGCGCAGCGCGGGCAGCTCGATGTCCGGTGCGTGCTGCGTCGACAGCACGACGGTGTCGATCGAATCGGGCTTGCCGTCGACGTAGCGGACGGTGACCTGCGACTTCGCGTCCGGACGCAGCCATTGCAGGCGACCGTCGCGGCGCAGGCTGGCCTGGCGCTCGACGAGGCGGTGCGACAGGTAGATCGGCAGCGGCATCAGTTCCGGCGTTTCGTCGCACGCGTAACCGAACATCAGGCCCTGGTCGCCCGCGCCTTGGTCGAGGTTGTCGTCGTGTGCACGATCGACGCCCTGCGCGATGTCCGGCGACTGCTTGTCGTACGCGACGAGCACCGCGCAACCCTTGTAGTCGATGCCGTAGTCGGTGTTGTCGTAGCCGATGCGCTTGATCGTATCGCGCGCGATCTGGATGTAATCGATGTTGGCCGTCGTGGTGATTTCACCGGCCAGCACGACGAGACCCGTGTTGCACAGCGTTTCCGCCGCAACGCGGGAGTATTTGTCCTGCTCGAGGATGGCGTCGAGAATCGCGTCCGAGATTTGGTCCGCGACTTTGTCCGGATGGCCTTCGGAGACGGATTCGGACGTGAAGAGATAATCGTTTGCCACTTTTTCAGGCTCCTGTGTGGTTACGGTTGGTTTCACGTAGCCAGCTTCGTTGGGCCTGAAGCGGCGACGCTTTAGCGGATTACCAGGACCGGGCAGCGTGTGTCGCGCCAGCCGGCTTCGCCCCGCAAGTTGTCAGTTAACTCGGCGAAGCCCGTATTATAGCGGCTTTCCTGAATTGTCACAGAGCGCCGCCCGTGCTGCATCGTCCGCTGTCTTACCACCCTGTTCGCAACGTACCGGCCAGCCGGCCCTACGGAGATTCCGCATGCTAGGCCGCCTCGGCACGCACCTCGCCATCGGCTTGCTGAAGCTGCTCGCCCTGCTGCCGTACGGTCTGACCGCACGGTTCGGCGATGGCCTCGGCTGGCTGCTGTATCAGATCCCCAGCCGGCGAAAGCGCATCGTACATACGAATCTGAAACTCTGCTTCCCGGACTGGAGCGACGAACAGCGCGAGGAAGTGGCGGGCCGGCATTTCCGTCATGCGATCCGCAGCTACGTCGAGCGCAGCGTGCAATGGTTCGGCTCGGAGAAGAAGCTCGCGAAGCTGATCCAGGTCGACAGCGCGGTCGATCTCACCGATCCCGACCTGCCGCCGACGCTGTTCCTCGGTCTGCACTTCGTCGGCATCGAAGCCGGTTCGATCTGGCTGAACCGTTCGCTGCAGCGTCGCTGCGGATCGCTGTACCAGCCGTTCTCGAACGCGGTGCTCGAGGAAGAGGCGAAGAAGGCGCGCGGGCGCTTCGACGCCGAGATGGTCGGCCGCGCGGACAGCGCGCGCGTCGTGCTGCGCTGGCTGCGCGACCGCAAGCCGGTGATGCTCGGCGCGGACATGGACTACGGGCTGCGCAACTCGACGTTCGTCCCGTTCTTCGGTGTGCCGGCCTGCACGCTGACGGCCGTCGGCCGGCTCGCGAAGACGGGCCGCGCGCAGGTCGTGCCGTTCATCGGCGAGGTGCTGCCGAACTACAAGGGCTACCGTCTGAAGGTATTCAAGCCGTGGGATCACTACCCGACCGGCGATGACGATCTCGATGCGCGGCGGATGAACGAATTCCTCGAGGAGCAGATTCCGCTGATGCCCGAGCAGTATTACTGGGTGCACAAGCGTTTCAAGACGCGCCCGCCCGGCGAGCCGAGCCTGTACTGAGCTGGCGGCGAGACGTTCGCGGGCGCGCCGTCATGTGCGCGCCCGTGCTCTCGCCACCTTCGGGGCGCCCTTTGCGCGCGCCTGCCACAGATCGTAAGCCGACTGCTGTGCGAGCCACAGATCGGCCCTTCCCCCGTTTTCCTCGCCGAGCCACGCTTCGAGCCGCAACGCCATTTCCGGCGAGATGCCGGCATGGCCGTGCAGGACCCGCGACAGTGCGGCACGGGTCACGCCAAGTTGCGACGCGGCCTCGGTGACGGTCAGACCGAGCGCCGGCAGCACGTCGTCGCGCAGCGTTTCGCCCGGATGGGGTGGATTGAAGATGCGGGTCATGGCTTGAATCACCTTAGTGGTAGTCCTGGTAATCGACCAGAACGACGTCGCGGCCCTCGAATCGGAATGTCAGCCGCCAGTTGCCGTTGACGCCGACGGCGTAATATCCGTCCAGCCCGCCAGCGAGGCCGTGAAAACGCCAGCCAGGCACATTCATGTCCTGCGGCGCGCCAGCGACATCAAGACGCGCCAGCATGCGCCGCAGCCTGGGCGCATGATCGGGCCGAATGCCCGCCTTGCTCCCGGTGACGAAAAACGCTTCCAGTCCCTTGTGTACCCATGACTTGATCATGGACCTCCCACACTCGAGCGCGACCTCGACAGCATGGCCCGGATGTGTGTAGCCAGACTATACGAATCACTTGATTTCCTCGTCAATTTGACCTGTACGAAAACGCTCGTCCGGGTCGCCCATGCCTTCGTCGTGTATTCGGGCACGCACTGCCCGTGCTGCCCCCGCCACACCCTGCCAATTTGTCCGCTCGCCACGTACCCGACCAGTCGACCAATCGACAGATGCCGCCTGCCCGGCCCGCAGGAGCAACCTGAAGCACCGTCCCCGCGCAGGACGCCCCTCTCGGCTGCATGTATCATTTGCGGTTGAGATCAGCACGACGAACAACGCTGCCCCGGCATGGCCGCCGGCCGCCCGTGTCGTGCCGACCGCCTTGTTCGCCATGGAATTCCGGACCCAGTGAAACTCTCGTTCACCAAGATGCACGGCGCGGGCAACGACTTCGTCGTGCTCGACGGCTATTCGCGCGCGCTGCCGCCGCTCACCGAAGCGCAGGTGCGCGCACTCGCCAACCGCCATTTCGGCATCGGCGCCGACCAGTTGCTGCTGGTCGAGAAACCGACCGTCGACGGCGCGGATTTCAAGTACCGGATCTTCAATTGCGACGGCGGCGAGGTCGAACACTGCGGCAACGGCGCGCGTTGTTTCGTGAAGTTCGTCAGCGACCGCGGCCTGACCGACCAGCGCAGCGTGCGCGTGCAGGTCATGAAGGGCCTGATCACGCTGACGTTGCAGGAGAACGGCGAAGTCGTCGTCGACATGGGCGCGCCCGTGTTCGCGCCGGCGCAGGTGCCGTTCGACGCAGCGGGGCTCGACAGCCGCAAGGAAGGCAACGACACGCTGTGGCCGCTCGACGTGGGCGGCGCGACGCGCTGGATTTCGACGGTGTCGATGGGCAATCCGCACGCGGTGCAGGTCGTCGACGACGTCGAAGCGTATCCGGTGCTGGAAGAAGGCCCGCTGATCGAGCGCCATGCGCGCTTCCCGCAGCGCGTGAACGCCGGCTTCATGCAGATCGTGTCGCGCCACGAAGTGAAGCTGCGCGTGTACGAACGCGGCGCGGGCGAGACGCTCGCGTGCGGCACCGGCGCGTGCGCGGCGGTCGCGGCCGGCATCCGGCGCGGCCTGCTCGATTCGCCCGTGACCGTGCACACGCACGGCGGCACGCTGACGATCGGCTGGGAC
>NZ_JACFYV010000012.1:0-73913 GCF_016759955.1 Burkholderia sp. KCJ3K979 | reverse complement strand
CGTCAGACAACGATGATCTCCTCGCGCTGGAACGCGCCCGACTGACCGAACGCGGTCAGCCCGCCGACCGCGTCGATGCTCTTGCGCACGAACCGGTCGTCGACGAGATCGCGGGCCGCGAACGCCGGGTCGAGCGATGCGAGGAAGGTGCTGTCGCCGTCGACCACCGTCCGCTTCAGCCGCTGAACCAGCGCCTCGGTATAGCTCGGGAACGGATACGGCTGGAAGTCGATCCGCTTCGCGTGCCAGTCGGCATGACGGATCGCGCCGCTCGCGCGATAGGTGTCGGCCAGCGACGCCGACGGTACCAGCACGCGGTCGAGCGACGCGAGCGTATGCGGCGAATAGCGGTGCGTGCCGTCTTTCGACAGCAGTTGCGCGGTGTCCTGCGGATGCGCGCGCGCCCACAGCTGCGCCTTCACGATCGCGTTGACGACCTTTTGCGACCACGCGGGGCGCTGCGTCAGATCGTTCTCGTGCATGAACACGACGCAGCACGCATGGTTCTTCCACACGTCGCCGGTGAAGCGCAGGATCTTGCCGATCTTCATCAATTCCGCGGTCGCGTTGAACGGCTCCGCGACGATGTACCCGGCGATCTGGCGCGCGGCGAGCGCGGGCAGCATGTCCGACGGCGCCATCACGACCAGGTTGACCTCGTTCGCCGCGGGCGTGCCGCGCCGCTTGAGCACCGGCGTAAGCCCCTGCTGGCGCAGCAGGTCCTGCAGCACGACGTTGTGAATCGAGTACCAGAACGGAATCGCGACGGTCTTGCCGCCGAGATCGCGCAGCGAATCGATGTCGGGCGCGACCGTCAGCCCGGAGCCGTTCACGTGGTTCCACGCGACCACCTTCGCCGGCGCGCGGCTGCCGTAGCGCGCCCACAGCGTCATCGGCGACAGCAGGTGCACGACGTTGACCTGGCCGGACAAGAACGCTTCGACGAGCTGCGCCCAGCTGCGCAGCAGCTTCGGTTGCTCGACCGTCAGCCCTTCGGACGCGAAATAGCCGTTGTTGTGGGCGACCAGCAGCGGGGCCGCGTCGGTGATCGGCAGGTAGCCGATGCGAACCGGCGCATCCGGTTCGGCCGCGGCGTGCGCATTCGCCATCGACAGCAACGGGGCGGCGCCCGTCGCGGTGAACAGGGCCGCAAGCTTCAGCCATTCGCGGCGCGACATCGGAATCTGGCACATGGATAGGGAGGTCAGTTCAAGGGATGGAGTTCGGACGCGTGCGGGCGCTTCATGCCGGCCTGCAACGCCTTCAGGATGTCGATGCGCATCGTGCCGAGTTCGCTGACGAACGCGTCGCGCGGATGCGGATAATCGACGTGCCACGCGTCGATGAAGCGGCCCTGCGTGCCGAGCAGCACGACGCGATCGGCCACCAGCAGCGCCTCGTCGATATCGTGGGTCACGAGCACCGTCGCACAGCGCGTCGTCGCGACGATGTTCACCAGCAACTGCTGCATCGCGGCGCGGGTGACTTCGTCGAGCGCCGAGAACGGCTCGTCGAGCAGCAGCGCGTGCGGCTGACGCGCCAGCGCCCGGGCGAGCGCCGCGCGCTGCGCCATGCCGCCGGAGAGCTGGGCCGGGCGCAGCGACGCGGCGGCTTCGAGCCCGACCGCATGCAGCGCGGAGCGGACGCGCTCGCGTTGCTGATCGCGCGTGAGGCGCTCCTGATGTTCGAAGGCGAGCCCGAACGCGACGTTCCGTTCGGTCGACAGCCACGGCAGCAGGCACGGGTCCTGAAACGCGATCGCGATCCTCGGGTGCGGGCCCTGCAGCGTCGTACCGTCGATCGACACGGTGCCGGATTGCGGTCGCTCCAGCCCGGCCAGTGCACGCAGCAGGCTCGACTTGCCGGTGCCGCTCGGGCCGATCAACGCGACGATTTCGCCGCGCCCGACCGACAGCGAGACATCGGCGAGCACGGTATTGCGCCGCTCGCCGTCGTAGCTAAGCGTCAGATGGCGGGCGTCCAGCAGCGGGCGCGTCATGCGGCGATGCTCCGCGTCCGTGCGGCGAGTTGCGCCTTCAACTGCACGACGCTCGGCGTGACGATCGGAATGAACGCGGCTTCGCGCCAGCGTCGCTCGAAGCCGAGCCCCGCATCGCGCAGATAGCCGCGGCCGCCGCTCGCCTCGAGTTCGAGGTTCACGGCCGTGGCCACGTGCGTCGCGAGCGCGATGCGTAACTCGAACAGGCGGTCGGGATGCAGGCGCAGGCTGCCGTCGGCGATGCCGGCGGACAGTTGCGCACACGCGGCAGCCAGTTCGGCCGCGCAGGATTCGACTTCGGGGCCGAGAATGCCGCGCGTCGTTTCCGCCGCGCGTCGCGCTTCGGCCAGCGAGCGCCGCGCGAGCCCGATCGACAGCCCGCACTGCAAGCCGAGGAACGCCGGTCGCACAGCGGACAGGAAGGTTTGTGCGTCCGGATGGATCAGCCACGCGGCGTCGCCCGGTACGGCGTCGAGGTGCAGCGCGGCGGTGTTGCTGCCGCGCAGCGCGATCAGGTCGAGATCGGGGCTGCGCGTCAGGCCGGGCGCGTCATCCGGAATCGCGACGATCGCGGCCGGCCGGCCATCGCCAAATGCCACCGCTGCCGCCACCACGAACCGTTCCGCGCGCAGGTTCGTCACCCACGCCAGCCGGCCGGTCATCCGCCAGTCGTCGGCGCGTTCCGCGTGCGGCGTCGCGTCGATCTGAAGCGACTCGATGCCGGACAGATATTTCATCGCATTCGACAAGCCGCTGGCGCCGGCACAACGGCCGTCGAGCAGCGCCGGCAGCCAGCGCTCGCGCAGCGCGGTATTCGGGCTTTGCAGCAGGTATTCGATGAAGCTGCGCTGGCCCCACAGCACGAAGGCCGCGGTCAGCGAATGCTCGGCCACCGCGGCGATGCCGGCAATGGCGTCCGCGGTCGTGCCGCCCGCGCCGCCGAGGCTCGCCGGCACGCCGGTCCGGAACAGTCCGGCGTCCGCGAGGCGCGGCACGATTTCCGCTTTCAACGCGGCGCTCGTGTCGAGCTGCGTGGCGTTCGCGTCGAGCCAGTCGACGAGCGATGCGTCGAGCGCGGGCGCCGTCAGGCGGCCTGTGTCCGGGGTTCCCATCGGTATGCCGCCAGTTCGGGGTTGAGTTCGTTGCGCGCCAGGTTGTTCGCGAAGTTGCACAGCGTCGCGAGGCTCACGCCCAGCACCACCTCGAGCGCGTTCGCTTCGGTGAAGCCGGCGGCCAGGAACGCGTCGAGCGCGTCGTCGGTCACGGCGCCGCGCGTCGCGATCACGGCGCGCGTGAAAGCAGCGACGGCGTCGAGCCGCGGCTCGGCGACCGGTTCGCCGTCGCGCAGTGCGTCGACGTCGGCGCGCTCGACCTGGGCTTTTTTTAGTGCGGCGGCCGTGTGTCCGGCCACGCAGAATGCACAGCCGTGGACGGCGGCCGCGGTGATCTGCACGGCTTCGCGCTCGGCGAACGTGAGGCCCGCGCGGCCGTTGATCTCCGCGACGGTCAGATAGGTTTCGAGGGCGACCGGCGCATTCGCGAGCGAACGGACGAGGTTCGGCAGGAAGCCGTTCGCGCGCTGCGATTTTTCGAGGAAGGGCTGGCTGGCCGCGGGGGCGGTTTCGATGGTGGGCAACGGCAGGCGGCTCACAGGATTCTCCGAAAAGGGCAGTGAGATCATTGTCGAGGCGCTGCTGCCGCCGGACAATGCGCGAACATCCGCGATTCCTGTGCGTTCGTCCCGCGCCGCGCGTCGCGGTGTCGCGATGCCCGCTAGTGCAAGCGCGCCGCCGATCGCGACGCGTCGTCGCGCTCGCGGCGCCATGCGCCGGGTTGCATGCCCATCGTGCGCTTGAACGCGTGCGCAAACGCCGATTCCGACTGATAGCCGACGAGTTCGCCCGCCCGCGAAATCGGCAGGCCCTGCTGCAACAGGTCCGCCGCGAGCCGCATCCGCACCATCGTGACGAACTGCATCGGCGGATGGCCCGATGCTTCGCTGAAGTGCTTGCAGAACGCGGTGCGCGACATGTTCGCGAACGCGGCCATCGAGTCCGTGGTCCATGCGTCGGCGGGCGCGTCGATGATCGCGGCGACCAGCGTGCCGAAACCGGTCCGCTGCATCAGCGTGGCGAGCCCGCTGGCCACGGTATCGTGCCCCGCGGCGTCCCGCACCGCATAGAACAGCAGCAGTTCGACCAGCTTGTCGATCAGCGGGGACGGCGCGTCGACGCCGTGACGGCCTTCGGCGCGAATCAGGTCGAACAGCCCGTGGATGCCGCGATACGCGTCGTCGCCGCGCCGCACGATCAGGTACTCGGGAAAGAGCGACACGATCGCGCGCGACACGGTGGAGTGGAATTCGATGAAACCGCACGCGAGCCCGACGCTGCCGTCGACCGACGGGTCGAGCGGTTGCATCGATCCGCGCCGCTCGAGCGGATGGCCGCCCGCCACCGCGCAGGCCTGCGGGTTGACCGGGCTCGGCGACAACCCGTGCGGCACGTCGCGCAGCAGAAACACGGCTTCACCCGCGGCGACCGGGATGCTGTCGCGCCCATCGGCGAAGTGCAGCCACGCCGATCCATGCAGGATGACGTGGAAGCTCGCTTTCGCCCGGCCGGCGGTGGACGCCTGCCAGTCGCCGCAATACTGGCCGACGTGAAAAAGCTGGCTTTTCGGCTCCAGGCTGGACAGCAGCCAATGGACGACCTTGTCTGTTTGCGCGGACATTCCGATGCTGGAGGATGGGTGACGCGCCCATGCTACGGGCTGCGCCGCGCCGCTCAAACCAACGAATCGTAGAAAGCATTTTCCTGCCGTCGCAATGTCGCGCGAGGCGATGCGGCCCGGCGTTCGGCCGGGATGTGCGCGGCGCTGACCGGGTGCCGACGATACGGCACGCGCGCTATGCCTGAACGGCGACCCGATACCGCGTGGTCTGCCGATACACGTCGCCCGGACGAACGATCACGTCGTCGCGCAGGCCGTCCATGTTGACCTGATCCGGAAAGCCGCCCGCCTCGACGCACAGCGCCGCGTGTGGCACGCAGCGCGTGCCGCCGCTCACGCGCAAGCCGTCGAGATAGTTGCCCGTATAGAGCTGCAGGCCGCGCTGGTCGGTCGACACGATCAGCTCGCGGCCGCTTTCCGGATCGTAGATCCGTGCGACGGGCCGGACCTCACGCGCGCCGTTGCCGACGACGTAGCAGTGATCGAAGCCGCGCGCCCGCGCCAGTTGCGCATGCGGCCAGTCGAGGCGCGCGCCGAGCGGCGCGCTTTGCCGGAAATCGAAGGCCGTGCCCGTCACGTCGGCCGTGCCGGTCGGGATCAGCGCGTCGTCCACTTCGAGGAAGGCATCGGCGTCGATGTGCAGCAGATGGCCGCGCACGTCGCTGCCCGCGCGCCCGTTCAGGTTGAAGTAACTGTGATTCGTCAGGTTCAGCGGCGTCGGCGCATCGGTCCACCCCGAATAGTCGATCGTCAGCGTGCCGTCGTCGTCGAGCGTGTAGCGCACCTGCACGCGCACGTTGCCGGGGAATCCCGCGTCGCCTTCCGGCGAATCGAGTTGCAGCGTCAGCCCGCCGCCATCGTCGAGCACGTCCCACCGCGCGCGATGAAAGCCGTTCGCGCCGCCGTGCAGCAGGTTGCCGTTCTCGTTGCGGTCGAGCAGGTAGTCGACGCCGTCGAGCGTGAAGCGCGCGCCGGCGATCCGGTTCGCCCAGCGGCCGACCGTCGCGCCGAGATAGGCGCCGGATTCGAGGTACTCGGCCGGCGTGTCGTGCGCGAGCACGATATCGGCCAGGCGCCCGGTGCGATCGGGCGCGAGCCACGACACGACGGTCGCGCCGAGGTCGCTGACGACGACGCGCATCCCGTGCGCGTTGCGCAGCGTATAGCGCCGCACGGGCTCGCCGTCGGGCAACGTGCCCCACGGCTCGGAAAGCACGCGTGCCGCGCCGGGCGTCAGGTATGAGGAATCGGTATCGATATGCATGGGTGGAGATCGGATGGGCGGCGGGTGTCAGTGGGGGGCGGCCGCGCGTTCCTGGTATTCGCGCGGCGTACAGCCGAGTTCGCGCCGGAACACCGCGTACATGTATTGAAGCGACGTGAATCCGCAACGGATCGCGACTTCGGCGCTCGACGCCTGGCGGCCGGCGAGCAGCGCCTGCGCGGCTTCGAGCTTGTGGCGCAGGATCTCCTGGTGCACGGTGCGTTGCAGTTCGCGCCGGAAGTGCTCCTCGAGCAGCGAGCGCGACACGCCGACATAGTCGGCGACCTGTTCGGTCTTGATGCCCTGGCACGCGTACTGGCGGATGAAATGCCGGGCACGCATCACGTGCGGGCTCGCCAGCGGCTGGTGGCGCGTCGATTCGAGCACGTTGATGCCGACCGGCGGCACGAGAATGCGCTGCCCGGGAAAGCGCGCGCCGCGCAGCATCCGGTGCAGCAGGTGCGCGGCGGTGCGGCCCATTTCCTCGGTGCCCTGGATCACCGACGACAGCGGAATGCGCGTCAGCGTGCGCGTGAGCGGATCGTTGTCGATGCCGATGATCGCGACCTGTTCCGGCACCGCGATGCCGGCGATCAGGCACGCCTGCAGCAGATGCCGCGCACGCGCATCGGTCACCGCGATCACGCCGACCGGCTTCGGCAGCGCATGCAGCCAGTCGATCAGTTGCTCGATCGCGTGATTCCACCCGGACGCGCTCGTCGACAGCCCGCGGTAGATCGGCGCGTCGAGCCCGTCCGCGCGCGCGAGCCGGTCGAACGCGAGCTCGCGCTGCTGCGCCCAGCGGTTTTCCTGCGCGACCGGCAGGCTGTACATCGCGAAGTGCGCGAGTCCGGCGCCGATCAGGTGCGTATAGGCGAGCGACACGAGTTTCGGGTTGTCCGTCGCAATATATGGGACATCGGCCGGGTACTGCGTCGGGTCCTCGTACGACGATCCGATCGCGACGATCGGCAGCGGCGAACCGGCGAGCGCGTCGGCCACGGCCGGGTCGTCGAAGTCCGCGATGATGCCGTCGCCGTCGAAACGCTCGATCCCGGTGAGCCGGCAGCGGAAGTCGTCTTCGAGGAACAGGTCCCACACGACGCGCGTCGTGTGCAGGTACTGGCCGATGCCGCTGATGATCTCGCGGTCGTAGACCTTGTTCGCGTTGAACAGCAGCGCGATGCGGTGCGGTGTCTGGGCGGAAGGGGCGCGTGTCATCTGGGTGTCGGGTGAGCGCGTCGGGGCGCCGTGCCGTTGTCTCCGGGGCGCGCCCGGACGGCGGCGCGCGATATCTGGTGTACGTGGTGTACGGCGATTGTAGGACGGAACGCGCGCCGCACGTAGCGGCTGGCAAGAAACATCAAGCGCGCTGCGCAATTTCGCAATTGCCGGCCGATAGGCGCGCGGGCACGATCCAGTCAACCGAATTCGGCCGCGTGCGTCGTCGCGACGCGCGTTGCGCTGCAACAAGAACCCCCACGGAGACGCCATGTCGTATTTCGAGCACATTCCCGCGATTCGCTACGAAGGCCCGCAGTCGGACAATCCGCTCGCCTATCACCATTACGACCCCGACAAGCGCGTGCTCGGCAAGACGCTCGCCGAGCATCTGCGGATCGCGGTCTGCTACTGGCACACGTTCGTGTGGCCGGGCCACGACATCTTCGGGCAGCCCGCGTTCCAGCGGCCGTGGCAGCAGCCGGGCGACGCGCTCGAGCGGGCGCGGCAGAAGGCCGATGCGGCGTTCGAATTCTTCACGAAGCTCGGCACGCCGTTCTACACGTTCCATGACACCGACGTCGCGCCGGAAGGCGACAGCCTGCGCGACTACGCAGCCAATTTCGCGCGGATGGTCGACTATCTCGGCGAGCGTCAGCAGGCAAGCGGCGTGCGGCTTCTGTGGGGCACCGCGAACCTGTTCTCGCACCCGCGCTTCGCGGCCGGCGCCGCGACCAACCCGAACCCCGACGTGTTCGCGTGGGCCGCGACCCAGGTGTGCCATGCGCTCGACGCGACCCACCGGCTCGGCGGAGAAAACTACGTGCTTTGGGGCGGACGGGAAGGCTATGAGACGCTGCTCAATACCGACCTGAAGCGCGAGCGCGACCAGTTCGCCCGCTTCCTGTCGATGGTCGTCGAGCACAAGCACCGGATCGGCTTCAAGGGCGCGCTGCTGATCGAGCCGAAGCCGCAGGAGCCGACCAAGCACCAGTACGACTACGACGTCGCGACCGTGCACGGCTTCCTCGTGCAGTACGGACTCCAGAACGAGATTCGCGTGAACATCGAGGCGAACCACGCGACGCTCGCCGGTCATTCGTTCCATCACGAGATCGCGAACGCCTTCGCGCTCGGCGTGTTCGGCAGCGTGGACGCGAACCGCGGCGATCCGCAGAACGGCTGGGACACCGACCAGTTCCCGAACAGCGTCGAGGAGCTGACGCTCGCGTTCTACGAGATCCTGCGCCACGGCGGCTTCACGACCGGCGGGATGAACTTCGACGCGAAGGTGCGGCGCCAGAGCATCGATCCGGAAGACCTGTTCTACGGCCACGTCGGCGCGATCGACGTGCTCGCGCTCGCGCTCGAACGCGCGGCGGTGCTGGTCGAGAACGACCGGCTCGACGCGCTGCGCCGGCAGCGCTACGCGCAGTGGGACGACGCGTTCGGCCGCAAGATCCTGTCCGGCGGCTATACGCTGGAATCGCTGGCGGCCGACGCGCTCGCGCGTGGGGTGAACCCGCGGCATGCGAGCGGCGCGCAGGAGCGGCTGGAGAACATCGTGAACCAGGCGATCTACGGGCTGCGCTGACGCCATGTACATCGGACTCGATCTCGGCACGTCGGGCGTGAAGGCGGTGCTGCTCGACCGCGACGGCGCGGTGCGCGCGAGCGCGAGCCGCCCGCTGACGGTGAGCCGGCCGCAGCGGCGCTGGTCCGAGCAGGCGCCGCGCGACTGGTGGGACGCCGCCTGCGGTGCGCTTGCCGCGCTGGTCGCGGATGCGCGCACGGCCGGCATCGACCCGCGCGACATCGACGCGCTCGGGCTGACCGGGCAGATGCACGGCGCGACGCTGCTGGATGCGCATGGCGACGTGCTGCGCCCCGCGATTCTGTGGAACGACGGCCGCGCGGATGCCGAGTGCGCGGAACTCGAACGGCTCGCGCCCGCATTGCGCACGGTGGCCGGCAACATCGCGATGCCGGGCTTCACGGCGCCCAAGCTGCTGTGGGTGCGTCGTCACGAGCCCGACGTGTTCGCACGCATCGCCTACGTGCTGCTGCCGAAGGATTATCTGCGCTACCGGCTGACCGGCGCGTTCGCGACCGATCCGTCGGATGCCGCCGGCACGCTGTGGCTCGACGTCGCGAAGCGCGACTACGACGACACGCTGCTCGCCGCTTGCGGGCTGTCGCGCACGCAGATGCCGCCCGTCGTCGAGGGCAACCGCATCACCGGCACGCTGCTGCCGGCCGTGGCGCGGGCGCTGGGCCTGCGCGAGATCCCGGTGGTGGCCGGCGGCGGCGACAACGCGGCCGGCGCGGTGGGCGTCGGGATCGTGCGGCCCGGCGACGCGCTGCTGTCGCTTGGCACGTCGGGCGTGTATTTCGCGGTGTCGGACGGGTTTCGCGCGAATCCCGAATCGGCGGTGCACAGCTTCTGTCATGCGCTGCCGGATACGTGGCACCTGATGTCCGTGATGCTGAACGCGGCCGGCTGCGTCGACTTCACCGCGCAACTGGCCGGCTACGACGGCGTCGCGGCGCTGCTCGACGATGCCGAGGCGAACGCACGCGCGAGCCGCCCGTGGTTCCTGCCGTACCTGAGCGGCGAGCGCACGCCGCACAACGACGTGAACGCGAAAGGCGTGTTCTATGGGCTCACGCCCGACACGCGGCGCGCCGATCTCGCGAACGCGACGCTCGAAGGCGTCGGCTTCGCGCTGCTCGACGGCATCGACGCGCTGCATGCGGCCGGGCTTGCACCCGACAGCATCACGGTGATCGGCGGCGGCTCGCGCAGCGCGTACTGGACGCAGATGCTCGCCGACCTGAGCGGCCGTGCGCTGACGCTGCGCGCGGGCGGCGAAGTGGGGCCGGCGCTCGGCGCCGCGCGCCTTGCGCATCTCGCGCTCGAGCCGCATGCGCGGCTCGGCGACGTGTGCCCGCAGCCGCCCGTCGTCGCGGTGCGCGAGCCCGATCCCGAGCGGCACGCGTGGTATCGCGACGTGCGGCGGCCGACGTTTCGCGCGCTGTACCGTGCGCTCGAACCGGTGTTTGCGACGAGCGCCTGACGCACATTGCAGTGACTCGATGCGGGCGGTGCAATCCGGCGGCCGCCCGCGGTTCGTGAGGTGGTTCCATAACAAGGAGTCTGGAGACATGAAAACCGTGACGCGTCGTACCGTACTGAATTCCCTTGCCGGCGCCGCCGCGCTGGCGATCCTCGCGCTGGGCTCGCCGCTCGCCCACGCGAGCAAGGACAAGCCCGAGATCGGCTTCTGTATCGACGACCTGCGCGTCGAGCGCTGGTCGCGCGATCGCGACTATTTCGTCGCGGCCGCGACGAAGCTCGGCGCGAAGGTGTCGGTGCAGTCGGCCGATGCGAACGAGGCGCGGCAGATTTCCCAGATCGAGAACCTGATCTCGCGCGGCGTGGACGTGATCGTCATCGTGCCGTTCAACTCGAAGACGCTCGGCAACGTCGTCGACGAAGCGCGCAAGGCCGGCATCAAGGTCGTGTCGTACGATCGCCTGATCCTCGACGCCGACGTCGACGCGTACATCTCGTTCGACAACGAGAAGGTCGGCGAGCTGCAGGCGCAGGGCGTGTTCGACGCGAAGCCGAAGGGCAACTATTTCCTGCTGGGCGGCGCGCCGACCGACAACAACGCGAAGATGCTGCGCGAAGGACAACTGAAGGTGCTCAAGCCGGCGATCGACCGCGGCGACATCAAGGTGGTCGGCCAGCAGTGGGTGCCCGAATGGAGCGCGTCGACCGCACTGCGGATCGTCGAGGACGCGCTGACCGCGAACAACAACAAGATCGATGCGATCGTCGCGTCGAACGATGGCACGGCCGGCGGCGCGATCCAGGCGCTCGCCGCGCAGCATCTGGCCGGCAAGGTGCCGGTTTCCGGACAGGATGCGGATCTGGCCGCGGTCAAGCGCGTGATCGCCGGCACGCAGACGATGACCGTCTACAAGCCGCTGAAGCTGATCGCGAGCGAAGCCGCGAAGCTCGCGGTCGATCTCGCCAAGGGCACGAAGCCCGCGTTCAACGCGCAATACGACAACGGCAAGAAGAAGGTCGACACGGTGCTGCTGCAGCCGACGCTGCTGACCAAGCGCAACGTCGACGTCGTCGTGAAGGACGGCTTCTATACCCAGGCCCAGCTGGCGAGCCAGTAACGGCACGACGCGCGGGCGGCTCACCGGCCGCCCGCGCGCATCCTGCGAGGCATGAACGAATGACGGAACCCTTGCTGACGATGCGCGGCATCGTCAAGGCATTCGACGGCGTAAAGGCGCTCGACGGTATCGACCTGACCGTGCGCCCCGGCGAGTGCGTCGGGCTGTGCGGCGAGAACGGCGCCGGCAAGTCGACGCTGATGAAGGTGCTGTCGGGTGTGTACCCGCACGGCACGTGGGACGGTGAAATCCGCTGGGAAGGTGCGCCGCTCGCGGCGTCCGGCGTGCGCGACACCGAGCGCGCGGGCATCGTGATCATCCACCAGGAGCTGATGCTCGTGCCCGAACTGTCGGTGGCCGAGAACATCTTCCTCGGCAACGAGATCACGCTGCCGGGCGGGCGCATGAACTTCGCGGCGATGGTCCAGCGCGCGGAGGAGCTGCTGCGCGAACTGCGGATCGACACGATCAACGTCGCGCAGCCGGTGATGAACTACGGCGGCGGCCACCAGCAGTTGATCGAGATCGCGAAGGCGCTGAACAAGCACGCGAAGCTGCTGATCCTCGACGAACCGTCGTCGTCGCTGAGTGCGTCGGAGACGCGCATCCTGCTCGACATCGTGCGCGACCTGAAGCGCCGTGGGGTGGCGTGCGTCTACATCTCGCACAAGCTCGACGAGGTGGCGGCCGTGTGCGACACGGTCACCGTGATCCGCGACGGACGCCACGTCGCGACCGAGCCGATGGCCACGCTGACCACCGACCGGATCATCGCGATGATGGTGGGCCGCGAGATTCGCGACCTGTATCCGCGCGAGCCGCACGAGATCGGCGACGTCGTGCTCGACGTGCGCCACGTGACGTGCCGCGACGTGACGAACGCGCGCCGCAAGCGCGTCGACGACGTGTCGTTCAGCGTGCGGCGCGGCGAGATCCTCGGCGTCGCCGGGCTGGTCGGCGCGGGCCGCACCGAGTTGATGCAGGCGATCTTCGGTGCGTATCCGGGCGCGTGCACGGCGAGCGTGACGATGAACGGCAAGCCGCTGTCGATCCGCTCGCCGGCCGACGCGATTCGCGCCGGCATCGCGATGGTGCCGGAGGACCGCAAGCGCCACGGCATCGTGCCGCAGCTCGGCGTCGGCCACAACATCACGCTCGCGGTGCTGCGGCGCTTCGCGGCGCGCGGGCGGATCGACGCGGCCGCCGAGCTCGATACGATCCGCACCGAGATGCAGCGGCTGTCGGTGCGCGCAGCGCACCCGTTCCTGTCGATCGCGAGCCTGTCGGGCGGCAATCAGCAGAAGGCGGTGCTCGCGAAGATGCTGCTGACCGAGCCGCAGGTGCTGATCCTCGACGAACCGACGCGCGGCGTCGACGTGGGCGCGAAGGCGGAGATCTACCGGCTGATCTTCGCGCTGGCCCGGCGCGGCGTCGCGCTGATCGTCGTGTCGTCGGAACTGCCGGAGGTGCTCGGCCTGGCCGATCGCGTGCTGGTGATCGGCGAAGGCGAGCTGCGCGGCGATTTCGTCAACCAGGACCTCACGCAGGAACAGATTCTCGGCGCCGCGCTGAAGCCCGCGCGGCTGCCCGCCGACCCCCCCGCAGCGAGTGCGATATGAATTCCGAACTTTCTTCCCCGACCCCGGCGACGCCGGATGCAGGCGCCGGCCGCGCGCCGCGGCTGCCATTGCGCCATGTCTTCACGCGCTACAAGGTACTTGCGCTGCTGTTCGCGGTCGTCGCGATCTGGGCATTCTTCTCGGTGCTGACGGACGGCGCGTTCGTCACGCCCCGCAACGTTTCGAACTTGCTGCGGCAGATGTCGATCACCGGCATGCTCGCGTGCGGCATGGTGTTCGTCATCATCGCGGGCGAGATCGACCTGTCGGTCGGCTCGCTGCTCGGGTTGCTCGGCGGCGTCGCCGCGATCCTCGACGTCAACCGCCACTGGCCTGTCGCGGCGACGGTCCCGGCCGTGCTCGCGCTCGGCGTGCTGATCGGGCTCTTCAACGGCTGGTGGTCGACCTATCGGCGCGTGCCGTCGTTCATCGTCGGGCTCGGCGGGATGCTCGCGTTTCGCGGCATTCTGCTCGGCGTGACGGGCGGCTCGACGATCGCGCCCGTGTCGGACGGCTTCGTGTTCATCGGGCAGGGCTATCTGCCGCGCGTCGCGGGGGACGCCCTCGCGGTCCTGCTGTTCGTGGTCGCGACGCTGCTGGTGGTGCGGCAACGCGGCACGCGGCGGCGCTACCGGCTCGCGGTCGCGCCGCTGTGGCAGGACGTCGCGAAGATCGTCGGCGCCGGGGCGGTGCTGTTCGCGTTCGTCGCGACGCTCGACCGTTACGGCGGTATTCCGGTGCCCGTGCTGCTGCTGCTCGCGCTGCTCGGCGTGTTCTCGTGGATCGCGACGCAGACGGTATTCGGCCGGCGCATCTATGCGGTGGGGTCGAACCTGGAGGCGACGCGGCTGTCGGGCGTGGACACCGATCGCGTGAAACTCGCGATCTTCGCGCTGATGGGCCTGATGTGCGCGTTCGCCGGCCTCGTCAACACGGCGCGGCTCGCGGCCGGGTCGCCGTCCGCCGGCACGATGGGCGAGCTCGACGCGATCGCCGCGTGCTTCATCGGCGGCACCTCGATGCGCGGCGGGTCGGGCACGGTCTACGGCGCGCTGATCGGCGCGCTCGTGATGGCGAGCCTCGACAACGGGATGTCGATGCTGGACGTCGACGCGTACTGGCAGATGATCGTCAAGGGCGCGGTGCTGGTGCTGGCGGTGTGGATCGACGTGGTGTCGCGCTCGAACCGGCGGTGACGCGCGGCCCGGTCGCGCGTCCGATAGCGGTGCGCGTCATGGCAGCGGCGCGCCCCACGCCGCCGTCACGTTGCCGCCGAGCCGCCATTCGCTGAACGGGCGGCGCGACGCGATGATCGCCGGCAGGCGGCGATCGTGAAAGCGGGCGTAGTACGGCTCGACCCAGCTCAGTTCGTCGCGGAACGTCCACGGAAACAGGTCCTGCCTGATCGGCGTGATTTTCCTGAAACTCGCGGGATCTTCCACCGCGTCGATCACGAGATTCGCGAGGCGGCCGATCGCGCCGTCGTTCTCGCGGTAGAGATCGATGTTGCGCCGCTGGACGAGTTCGGCCGCGAACACGAGCGGCAGCAGCGCGAAGGGGTGATAGTGGAGCGCGCGGTCGCCGCGCTTCACCTCGCGTGCGAGCGAACCGTCCGGGCCGATGTCGCGAATGCCTTCGCGTACCGGCAGCAAGCCGGAATCGGGACCGAAGGCAGTCTAGCCTCCGGGGCTTTCGCCAGGCTTTCCACGGCGAGCCGTTGCCGTTCCGATCCGCCGGCCGTCGGTGCGACGCATGGCGGTCGTGGCGGCTTCGCATGACGTGCAATACGCTATTCTGTCGTCCTCACCCGCCAGCCCGATCCGATGAAGCGTCCGTCGTTTTCCACCCAACTCGTCATGCTCTGGGCACTCGTCGCGGCGCTGTGCGCGACGCTGGTCGCGGTCGTCTGGGTCACGGCGAATTCCGCCGAGAGTCAGCAGGTGGCCAGCGCGAAGGCCGCCGGCGCGTCGGCCTGCGAAGCGGTCGCGTCGCGTTACGGCGCGTCTTCCACGTCGGCGGGCGCCGGGCCCGCTCCGGATCTGATGCACGCGATCCTCGACATCGTGCTCTCGCGTGCGCCGGACATGGAGGGCGGGTTCTGGATGCCCGGCGTCGCACCCGACGCGAGCGGCTTTCTCGCGTATTCCTTTCCCACTTATCAGGGCAGCAGCGTCAAACGCGACGTTCCGGAAGCCGAAACGCCGCTGATCCTCCGCACGCTGCATGCCGCGGCCGCGACGCATGGCGCGACGACGAACGTCGTCGAAGGCGCGCAGGATGCCGTGATCGCGGCGGCCTGTCCGGTACGCGGCGGCGCGGGGCTGTATGTCTGGATGCTGACGCGTGCGCGCCCGCCGCTGGGCCGGCACGGGGAATTGCTGGCCACGGGGCTCGCGGCCGTGCTCGCGGTGATTCTGGCGATCGCGGCGGCGCTGGCCGTGGCGCTGCGCCGCTGGAAGCGCAATCTCGCGCGGATCGAGAGCGGGCTGGGGCCCGACGGTCGCGAACATCACCTGCCGTACGTCGGCGAACCCGATCTCGACCGCGTCATCGATGCGTTCAACGAGCGGGCACGCCGCGCCGACCGGCTGCAACAGCAGGCCGACGAACTCCGTACGCGCCTCGCGCAGGCCGAACGCTTCGGCATGCTGGGGAAGCTTGCCGCGCAGGTCGCGCACGAGATTCGCAATCCGATGGGCGCGATGCGGCTGAAGGCGGAAAACGCGCTGGCCGGCGACGGCCGGCGGCAGCAGGACGCATTGCGCGTGATCCTCGCGCAGATCGAGCGCATCGATGCGCAATTGTCGAGCCTGCTCGCGCTGACGCAGCCGGTGCGCCCCCATGCGACACCCGTCGACGTCGACGCGTGGCTCGCGCAGGTCGTCGACGCGCACCGCGAGCTGGCGCAGCGGCAAGCGATCGACCTGACGGTGTCGCTCGCGGGGCAGGGCGAATGGCTCGCGTGGCCGTCGGATCGTCCGGCCTTCGATCCCGACCAGATGCGCCGGGCGCTCGACAACCTGCTGCTCAACGCGCTGCACCATGCGGGCGACGGCGGCGCGGTCACGCTCACCGCCGAGCGGCGCGCGGTCGCCGGGCGCGACTGGCTGTGCATCACCGTGTCGGACAGCGGCCCCGGGGTGCCGGCCGCGCAGCGCGAGCGGATCTTCGAGCCGTTCGTGACGGGTCGCGCGGACGGCACGGGCCTCGGCCTTGCCGTCGTCCGCGAAGTGGCGGCGGCGCACGGCGGACACGCGCGCCTCGACGGGGGCGCCGCATTCGTGATTGAAATTCCATGGCAAACATCCTCATAGTCGACGACGACGCGGCCTTTCGCGATGGCCTCGCCGAAACGCTGGCCGATCTCGGTCATCGGGCCGTCGAGGCCGCATCCGGTCGGGCCGCGCTCAGCGCGCTGCGCGACGGCGGCGGCATCGAATGCGTCTTTCTGGATTTCCGCCTGCCGGATCTGGACGGGCTGGCCGTGCTCGCGCAACTGCGTGACGATCCCGCGCTGGCCGCGATTCCGGTCGTCATGCTGACGGCCCACGCGACCAGCGACAACACGATCGAAGCGATGCGGCTCGGCGCATTCGATCACCTGACGAAGCCGATCGGGCGTCGGGACATCGCGCAACTGCTCGAACGCATCGTGTCGGCGAATCAGCCGCCCGCGCCGGCGCCCTCCGACAGCGGTTTCGCGGGCGAACCTTCCGCGGACCGACCGCGATTGCTGGGCGTGAGCGCCGCGATGCGCGACGTGCAAAAGCAGATCGGCCGGGCCGCGATGAGCGACGCAACCGTGCTCCTGACCGGCGAGACGGGCACGGGCAAGGAGGTGGCGGCGCGCGTGCTGCATGCCGCATCGGCTCGCCATGCGGGGCCGTTCGTCGCCGTCAACTGCGCGGCCATTCCGGCCGATCTGCTCGAAAGCGAATTGTTCGGGCATCGTCGCGGTGCGTTTACCGGGGCGCATGCCGATCGCGCGGGGCGCCTCGTCGAGGCCGACGGCGGCACGCTCTTTCTCGACGAGATCGGCGACATGCCCGCCGCGATGCAGGCCAAGCTGCTGCGCGCGCTGCAGGAGCGCCAGGTGACGCCGCTCGGCGCGGACCGCGCGACGGCGATCGACATTCGCGTCGTGGCCGCGACGCACCGCGATCTCGCCGCGGCCGTCGCGGACGGCACGTTCCGCGAAGATCTCTTCTATCGGCTGAACGTCATTCCGCTGCACCTGCCGCCGCTCGCGGAGCGTGTGGCCGACATCCTGCCGCTGGCCGCGCATTTCCTGGGCAGCGCGGCAGGCATGCGCGCGCTGCATCTGACGAACGACGCTCAGCGCGCGCTGCTCGATCACCGCTGGCCGGGCAACGTCCGCGAACTGCGCAACGTGATGGAGCGGGCGGCCGCGCTCGCCCCCGGGCCGGCCGTCAGCGCGGCCGATCTCGGCCTAGGCGCCGTGCCGGCGCGCCAGTCGGGCGCCGATGCGGTGCCGGCGCACCTGCTCGACATGCCGCTGCCCGATGCGCTCGCGACGGTCGAGCGCGCGGCGATCCTGCACGCGCTCGAGCGCGCGAACGGCAATCGCGCGGAAGCCGCGAGGCAGCTCGGGATCGGCCGCCAGTCGCTCTATGCGCGGATGGCGAATCTCGGGATCGAGCGGGACGACTAGCCACGCCGCATCAACTGTCGGGATCGACGACATCCGGTGAATCGATGTGTCGGGAAATCCGACAGGTTTGGCGCGCGTCGTCGTTCGGCGCACGGCCACGCGGTGCGCCGCAGGTTGGCACGGGTATTGCGGATATCGATGCATCGCAACCCGTCGCCGGAGCCCGCCATGAACTCGTGCCTGCCTGTCATCCGATCGCGGCCGCGGTGCCGCGCCGCCGTTCACTGGTCGTATCGCACGCTCTGCGCTGCCGCACTCGTTGCCGTCGCAACGGTCAGCGTGGCGCAGGTGCCGCCCCCACCGCGCGCGGAAGACCCGGCCGGCGCCATGCCGCCGCCGCCTCCTCGGCCCCGTGCGCTTGTGCCTGCCATGCCCGGAAACGACACCGCCTCCGACGCGCTGGTGTCCGGCACGCTGTCGCGCCTGACGATCAATCCGGAAGGGGCGGTCGACGGCTTCGTGCTGACCGACGGCACGCTCGTCCGTCTGCCGCCGCATCTCGGTGCGCAACTGACCGCGCTCGTGAAAACGGGCGACCGCGTGACGGTAGCCGGCGAACGACGCGTCGACGATGAAATCCGCGCACGCGTGGTCCGCAACGACGGCACCGGCGCGTCGCTGTCAGATCAGCCGCCCGCGCCCGTCGCGCCCGTGCCGCCCACGCTGCGCGGGGTCAACCTTGCCCGCCTGAGCGTGTCCGGCGTCGTGCGCCGCGTGACGCGCGCGCCGCGCGGCGAGCCGGACGGCGTGATGCTCGACAGCGGAGCGATCGTCAAGCTGACCGTGCCGGCCGCCCAGCAATTCGGTGCGCTGCTCGCGCCCGGCGAGCGCGTGGCCGCGGTCGGCTACGGCACGCGCAACGCATACGGCGAAGCGCTGCAGGCGACGGCGTTCGGCGCGCCGGGCCATGTCGTGAATCTCTATGACGATGTCGCGCGCTGATCGCGCGACGCTGTTCCCCCCATCCATCGAAAGGAGTCCTGCCATGCATTGGATCGATCCCGCCTGCCTGCCCGAAACGCGCGGCCGCGTCACGCAGTTCCTGCTCAATCCGCACGGAGAAATCGACGGCCTGATCCTGAACGGCGACCTGCAGGTTCACGTGCCGCCGCATCTGGGCCGCGAACTCGCGCGCCGTGTCGCGGTCGGTGACCGCATCCGCGTGCGGGGCGTCAAGCCGCGTCGCGCGGCGATGATCGCGGCCGTGCAACTGACCGGGCGCGACGGCGTCGGCATCGTCGACGACGGGCCCGCCCACGCTGCGCCGCCGAAGCCGACGCACGCCGCTCGACAGCCGATGGAATCGAACGGCGAAGTCGCGTTCGGGCTGCATGGGCCGAAAGGCGAATTGAACGGCGCGTTGCTGACGAGCGGCGTCGCGCTGCGGGTGCCGCCGCATGCAGCTGAAGCGCTGCACGATTATCTGCGTCCCGGTGTTCATGTGCAGGCGTGGGGGCAGGGCGTCGTTACGCCGCACGGCACGACGCTCGACGTGAGCGAGATCGCCGAGCTCGTCGATGCGGATGCCGAATGATCGTGCGACGATGAGACGACCATGAGGGCGGCACGCGCGCTCGAAGCGCTCAACTTCTTCCTGGCCGACGTGCAGGCCGGCATCGGCCCGTTCATCGGCGTCATCCTGCTGTCGCGCGGCTGGGGCGCCGATGCGATCGGCTCGGTCATGACGCTGGCCGGCCTCGCCGCGATGGCCGCGACGCCGTTGGCCGGCGCGCTCGTCGACGCGGTGCGCGCGAAGCGGGCGCTGATCGTCGTCGCGGCCGCCGCGACGGCACTGGCGTCGCTCGCGCTGATGTTCGTCCACGGCTATCCGGCGGTGGCGGCGTCGCAAATCCTGGCCGCGGTCAGCGGCGCGGCGCTCGCGCCGGCCGTCGCGGGCGTGACGCTCGGCATCGTGCGGCGGCAGGGGTTCGACCGGCAGTTCGGGCGCAACCAGATGGCGAACCACGCCGGCAACGTCGTCGGGGCGGCGCTCGCGGGGTGGCTCGGCTGGCATGCCGGATTCGATGCCGTGTTCGCGCTCGTCGGCGTGTTTACGGTCCTCGCCATCGTGAGCACGCTGGCGATTCCCGGGCAGGCGATCGATCATGCGTCCGCCCGTGGTCTCGATCCTGCCGGCGTCACACCGGGCACGGATGCCGCGCATCCCGATGCGTCCGGCGCGGCGCCGACGTCGCGCGTCAGCGGTCTGCGCACGCTCGCCGAAAACCGGCCGCTGGTGCTGCTCGGTGCGTCGCTCGCGCTGTTTCATCTCGGCAACGCCGCGATGCTGCCGCTCTACGGGATGGGCGTCGTCGTCACGCATCGCAGCAATCCGAGCGCGTTCACCGCACAGACCATCGTCATCGCGCAGTTCGTGATGGTCGCGGCGGCGTGGCTCGCGCCCCGGCTGATTCGCTCGCACGGTTACTGGCGGGTGCTGCTGTTCTCGTACCTCGTGCTGCCGGTGCGCGGGGTGGTCGCCGCGGCGTGGATGAGCGAAGCGGGCGTGTGGCCGGTGCAGGTGCTCGACGGCATCGGCGCCGGCCTGCAAAGCGTGGTCGTGCCCGCGCTCGTGGTTCGGCTGCTGCATGGCTCTGGCCGCGTGAATGCCGGGCAGGGCGCCGTCGCGACCGCGCAGGGTATCGGCGCGGCGCTCAGCCCCGTGCTGGGCGGCGTGCTCGCGCAGCACTTCGGTTATCCGGCCGCGTTCGTCGTACTGGGCGCCGTGTCGACGGGCTCGCTCGCGCTGTGGCTCGGTCACGCGCGCTCGCTGAGCAGCGTATGCGGCAAGCCGGCCGACTTGTCGGCGACATCATTGTGAAAGCGATGTCGATTCCCATGCCTCCATCCACTTGCCCATGAATCCTGTTTCGCTTGCCTGGCTGATTTCCGCGCTCGCCACCGCGGGCGTCATCACGCGCCCGTTCGGCTGGCCCGAAGCCATCTGGGCCGTGAGCGGCGCGCTGCTGCTGGTCGTGTTGAACCTGTTGCCCGTCGCGCAGGCGCTGGACGCCGTCGCGAAAGGCGGCGACGTGTACCTCTTTCTGACGGGCATGATGCTGCTGTCCGAGGCGGCTCGTCGCGAGGGGCTGTTCGACTGGGTCGCGACGCACGTCGTCAATCTCGCGCAGGGCTCGCCGCGGCGGTTGTTCGCGCTGATCTACGGCGTCGGCGTCGTCACCACGGTGTTCCTGTCGAACGATGCGACCGCCGTCGTGCTGACACCCGCGATCCTGGCCGCCGCTCGCCGCGCGAAGGCCGATCCGATGCCGCTGCTGTACAGCTGCGCGCTCGTCGCCAATGCCGCGAGTTTCGTGCTGCCGATTTCGAATCCGGCGAATCTGGTGCTGTACGGCGCGCACATGCCGGCGCTCGGCGCATGGCTCGCGCACTTCGCGGCGCCGTCCGTCGCGTCGATCGCGTGCACGTTCGTCATGCTGAGGATCGTGCAGCGACGTGCGCTTGCCGGCCGTTGCGAGTCGGGGCTGCCGGTGCAGGCGCTGACGAGCGGCGGACGCATCGCGCTGGCCGGCATTGCCGCAACGGCCGTCGCGCTGATGACGGTGTCGGTGTTCGACCGCCCGCTCGGGTTGCCGACCGCGCTGGCGGGGGGCGTCACGGTCGCGTGCGTGGTGATGCGGGATCGCGCGGCCTGCGTGCCGATCGTTCGCGCGATTTCATGGAGCGTGCCGCCGCTCGTCGCAGGATTGTTCGTCGTCGTCGAGACGCTCGACCGGACCGGCGCGGTGCGCGTGCTGGCCGGGCTGCTGCATACGCTGATGCAAAGCGGCGAGCACGTCGCCGCGGCCGTGGCCGGCGTCGCGGTCGCGCTGGTGTCGAACGGGGTCAACAATCTGCCTGCCGGGCTGATCGCGAGCTCGACGATCCAGGCCGCGCACAGCCCGCAAACGGTGGTCGACGCGATTCTGATCGGCGTCGATCTCGGCCCGAACCTGTCCGTCACCGGTTCGCTCGCGACGATTCTATGGCTCGCGGCGATCCGGCGCGAAGGGCTGCAGGTCGGTTTCCGCGCATTCCTTGCGGTCGGGGCGTGCGTGATGCCGCCGGCGCTGTTGTTCGCGCTGGGCGCGCGGTTCGTGGTCGGCGGCTGACGGGCGATGCCGGTCAGCCGCCGCGGCTGCCCTAGAACGAGTAGGCGAGCGACGCGAACAGGCTGCGCGGCGCGCCCGGCGTGACCCACAGGCTGTTGTACGAGCTGACGTAGGTGGTGCGGTTGAACAGGTTGTTCAGCACGACCGACGCACGCAGGTGCTTGTTGACCTGCACGTAACCGTTGAGCTGCACGGTCGCGTAGGCCGGCAGCTCGAAGCCGTCCTGCGTGTTGGCCGTGTTGCCGGCGCGGCGCCCGACGTAGATCACGCCGGCACCCGCGCCGGCCTTGTCCGCGAACGGCAGGGTCGTCTCGTACATCAGCAGCGCGCTGCCGCTCAGCCGCGGTACGTCGACGAGGCGCGAACCGGGCGCCAGCACCGAATCGCGCGTGACCTCGGCGTCGACGTACGCGAGGTTCGCGATGCCGCGCAGGCCGTGACCGAGGTCGCCGCTCCATTCGAACTCGATGCCGCGGCTACGCACTTCGCCGGCCGCGCGCGAGAAGCCGGCATTCGCCGGATCGGCGGTGAGTACGTTGCGCTTGGTCACGTAGAACGCTGAGACGGTCGTGAGCCAGCGCGCGCCGGCCCATTTCGCGCCAGCTTCGTAGCCGTGGCCCTTTTCGGGATCGAACGCGCGGCCGTTGATGTCGGCACCGTTGTTCGGCCGGAACGAATACGCGGTGTTCGCATAGAACGACCACGCGGGGCTCATTTCATACACGACGCCGATACGCGGGCTCAGCGCGGTCTGCAACTGGCTCGTCGTCACACCCTTCAGGCGGTTGTCGATCGACTGGTGGAAGCGATCCCAGCGCAGCCCGGCCAGGATTTTCCAGTGCGGCCCGAACGCGAGCGTGTCCTGCGCGTAGACGCCTTGTCCGTCGTCGCGTTCGAGCAGGTTGGTCGCGGTGCGCGGCGTCGGTGCGGGCTGGCCGTAGACCGGATCGAAGATGTCGATCGCATACGGCGCGGCGGCGCTCGGCGTGGAGCGCGTGACGAACTGGTCGTAGTTGAAGCGATACGCGTCGACGCCCATCACGAGCGTATGGCCGATGCTGCCCGTGCGGAACGCGCCGGTGGTTTCGACGCGGCCTTGCAGGTCGTTCGAGTGAAACGCGACCTGCCGGTAGCGGCGCCACAGCGTGCGGCCGTCCGGCTGCAATGCGAAGGCCTCGGACGAGCGCCCCGTCAGGTCGGTGTTGCGTTGCGCGACGCCGGCATTGATCGACCAGCTTGAATCGATGCGATGCTCGAGCGTGAACTGGTGGCCCGTGTTGCGCACGTCGTAGTCGCCGTCGCGCGGCTCACCGAGAAAGCGCGACGCGGGGATCACGCCGAGCTGCCCGTTGACCGCCAGCACGCCGCGATCGAGCGGCGCGCGCTGACGCGCGCTCTCGAATTCGTAGTGGAGCGTCGTGTCCGCGCCGATGTCCCACGTGAACGACGGCGAGAACAGGTAGCGTTTGCTCGACACCGTATCGCGGAAGCTGCCGTTGTTCTCGTTCATCGCGACGAAGCGGTACGCGAGCGATTTCGTGATGGGGCCCGTCGAATCGAGTGTCTGGCGCAACGCGCCGTAGCTGCCGGCCGACACGCCGATGGTGTTCGCGCGGGCGAACTGCGGCTGCTTCGTCGTATAGCTGATGATCCCGCCCGGATCGCCGCGGCCGTACAGCGCGGACGCCGGCCCCTTGAGCACTTCCATGCGCTCGAGGTTGACGGTGTCGCGCGGCACGCTCATCCCGCGATTCCACGAGAAACCGTTGACCAGGTAGTCGGTGCCCGACGTGTTGCCGTCGCCGGCGAAGCCGCGCACCGCGTAGTTGTCCCACAGGCCGCCGAAGTTGTTCTGGCGCGAGACGCCCGCGACCCAGTCGTAAAGATCGTCGCCGCGCGTGGCGGCCACGGTCTGAATCAGCTTCGTGTCGACGCTGCTGACCGCGAACGGAATCTCCATCACGTCCGCCTCGCTGCGCGTCGCACTCGTCGATTCGCGCGTGCGAAACGGCGCCGCCGCGCGTTGCGCGGAGACCTCGATGGTGGGCAGCGCCGTTTCCTGCGCGTCGGCTGCGCCCACGCCGGTCGTGCCGACGACGATGGCCATCGGTGCGGCCGCCCAGTTCCTCCTGCTCATACCTCTCCCTTTCGTGTCGTTCGCGTTCGGGCACGGCGGGCGGCCTTGCGCCGACATCTGTGTTCCAAACAGTACATTTGCGCGGCAATTTAATGCAAATGAGAGGCATTTGCAATCGTAATTTTGAGATGGGTGATGGACAGGACTCCGGACGGCGCGGCGGCAGTCGCGGAATGCGCGGAATGCGCGGAATTGTGGCTTTAGCGGCGTCCGGGAGGGGGCTGTTCGTCGTTTAGGGGAACGCGCCGATCGGCAATGCCCGGTTCATTGCGGCCTGTATTGCTCGATTCGGCAAGGCGACGTCAAGCGACGTAACGCCGACGCGCGTGTCGTGTGGGCCGCGCGTTTTCGAAGCACGCATCAGCGGGTTGCATGAAGATCGACGCCGTTCGTCCCGTGATGCCGTCCGTCGTCGTGCGACGACGAGCGTGCCGGCGCCGGTACGCGGTCAATCCGGATCGGCTTTCAACCCACCCTCGATCCAGCGCGCTTCGGACGCACGAAGATGCGCGCGAATCGCCGTCTGGGCCGCGATCGGGTCGCCGGCCTGCAGCGCGAGCAGCACGTCCTCGTGCTCGCGCACGGCGGCGGTCCAGGTCTGCGGATTTTCCGCGTGACCGCGCATGGCGGCGGCGATCGGGTCGTGGCGGCTGTCGAACAGCTCGCCGACGAAGCGGGTCAGCACCGAATTGCCGGCGGCTTCCGCGATCAGCATGTGGAACTGCCGGTCGGCTTCGACCGGCGATTTCCCAGCCTCCGCGAGCCGCTTCATCCGCTGCACGGTGCGGCGCAGGCGCTCGAGCATCGCGGCCGTCATCCGCGCGGCGGCCAGCGCGGCGACGCTGCCTTCGACGGCCGCGCGGGCCTGCATCAATTCCGACGGACTGTCGCCGAGCGTGGCCATCGGGCCGACGTCGTCGGCCGCCGTGTCGCGCACATAGACACCGGAGCCCATCCGGATTTCGATCTGGCCGCCGATTTCCAGCGCGATCAGCGCCTCGCGCAGCGACGGGCGCGATACGCCGAGCGTCAGCGCCAGCTCGCGCTCCGGCGGCAACCGCTCGCCGATCGCGAATTCGCCCTGACGAATCAGCGCGACGATCTGGGCCGCGACCGATTGGTAAAGCCGCTTGGGTTCTGTCGATTTCATTCGATGGATCGGGATCAAGGCGCTTTGGGCGCAAGCGCGTGTCGCGGAGTCTATCACGCTGCTGCATCGCCCCGTGCGGCGGCGCGTTCATCCGGATGTCCGGGTTTTCACCATTGGTAAGATCAGATGTGAATAGTTAAATTGGCTTGACCAAAATGAGTTTGATTGCTGTAATTCATCCAAATTGGACTGACCAGGTGGTGTCGAGGTCGATCCACCCCAAGGAGACGCAATGGCAATGCCTCGCAATCTGCCCGGTCAGGCTGTGCACGACGAAGCCGACCGGGAGATCCTGCGCCTGGACGGGATTCGCAAGCGCTTCCCGGGCGTCCTCGCGCTCGACGGGATTCGCCTCGACCTGCGCCGCGGGGAGGTGCATGCGGTGTGCGGCGAAAACGGCGCGGGCAAATCCACGCTGATGAAGATCATCAGCGGCCAATACCTGCCCGACGAGGGTGTCGTTCACTATCGCGGCGCGCCGGTGCGGTTTCGTTCGGCCTCCGAAGCGCAGGCGGCCGGCATCTCGATCATCCACCAGGAACTCAATCTCGTCCCGCACCTGAGCGTGGCGGAGAACCTGTTCCTCGCGCGCGAGCCGCGGCGCGGGCCGTTCGTCGATACGAAACGCATGAATGCGGACGCGGCGCGCTGCATCGCGCGCATCGGCCTGAACGTCGCGCCGACGACGAAGGTCGGCGTGCTGTCCATCGCGCAGCAGCAGATGGTCGAGATCGCGAAGGCGCTGTCGCACGATGCGCGCGTGCTGATCATGGACGAACCCACGTCGTCGCTGACGGAAGCGGAAACGGTGCAGTTGTTTCGCATCATCGAGGAGCTGCGCGCCGACGGCGTGGCGATTCTGTATATCTCGCACCGGCTCGACGAAATGGCGCAGATCGTCGATCGCGTGACGGTGCTGCGCGACGGGCGTCACATCTCGACGGACGATTTCGCCGACGTGAGCATCGACGACATCGTCGCGCGCATGGTGGGGCGGACGCTCGACGACGCCTATCCGTCGCGGCAATCGGTGCCGACCGACGACGTGCTGCTCGACGTGCGGGACCTGCGTCGCGAGGGTGTGTTCGGGCCGGTGTCGTTCGCGCTGCGCCGTGGCGAGATCCTCGGTTTCGCGGGATTGATGGGCGCCGGGCGCACCGAGATCGCGCGCGCGATTTTCGGCGCCGACCGCCCCGACGGCGGCACGATCGCGCTGCACGGCCGGGCCGTGACGATCCGGTCGCCACGCGAGGCGATCCGGCACGGCATCGCGTATCTGTCGGAGGACCGCAAGAAGGAAGGGCTCGCGCTGCCGATGCCGGTCGCGGCGAATCTCACGCTCGCGAACGTGCGCGGCATCGCATCGCGCTTCGGATTCCTGCGTTTCGACGACGAGATCGACGTGGCGCGCCGCTACGTGCAGGACCTGGCGATTCGCACGCCGTCCGTGCACCAGCGCGTGCGCAACCTGTCCGGCGGCAACCAGCAGAAGGTCGTCATCGGCAAATGGCTGTATCGCGGCTCGAAGATCCTGTTCTTCGACGAGCCGACGCGCGGAATCGACGTCGGCGCCAAATTCGCGATCTACGGGCTGATGGACCGGCTCGCCGCCGACGGCGTCGGCGTGGTGCTGATCAGTTCGGAACTGCCCGAACTGCTCGGCATGACCGACCGGATCGCCGTTTTTCATGAAGGTCGAATGACCGCCATTCTCGATACGAAACACACCAGTCAGGAGGAGATCATGCACTACGCGTCGGGGCGTTCCCATGCTTGAAATGACATCCGAGCGAAGCCAGGCCGACGAACGGGCGGCGCGACAGCGGCGGCGCGACCTGATCCAGAAGTTCGCGGCGCTGGGCAGTCTCGTCGTGCTCGTGTTCGCGTTCTCGATATCGAGCGCGGCGTTCTTCTCGGTCGACAACCTGATGACCGTCGGCCTGCAGGTCACGTCCATCGCCTATCTGGGCGTGGCCGCCACCTGCGTGATCATCACCGGCGGCATCGACCTGTCGGTCGGCTCGGTGCTCGCGCTGGCCGGCGTCTGCGCCGCGCTGCTGGTCAAGGCCGGCGTGCCGGTGCCCGCCGCGATGGCGGCCGGCATCCTGGTCGGCGCGCTGTGCGGGCTCGTCAACGGCATCTGCGTGACGCAGATGGGCCTGCCGCCGTTCATCGCGACGCTCGGCATGATGCTCGTCGCGCGCGGCATCGCGCTCCAGATCACCGGTGCCCGGCCGGTATCGGATCTCGGCGACGCGTTCGGCGCGCTTGGCAACGGCGCGCTGCTGCGGATCTCGCGGATCGGCGCGGACGGGTTCCCCGACACGACCTTTCCCGGCATTCCGTATCCGGTCGTGATCATGGTCGTGCTGTTCGTCGTGGTGTCGGTCCTGCTGTCGAGAACGTCGCTCGGCCGTCACATCTATGCGGTCGGCTCGAACGCGGAAGCGGCCCGGCTGTCGGGCGTGAACGTGCAGGGCGTGAAGCTGTTCACCTACGTGCTGTCCGGCGCGCTCGCGGGCGTGACCGGCTGCGTGCTGATGTCGCGGCTCGTCACCGGGCAACCGAACGAAGGGGTGATGTACGAGCTCGACGCGATCGCCAGCTCGGTCATCGGCGGCACGTCGCTGATGGGCGGCGTCGGCACGATTTCCGGCACGGCGATCGGCGCGTTCGTGATCGGCGTGCTGCGCAACGGCCTGAACATGAACGGCGTGTCGAGCTTCATCCAGCAGATCATCATCGGCGTCGTGATCCTCGGCACGGTGTGGATCGACCAGTTGCGCAATCGCCGGCCCTGACCGGCAGCAAGCAGTCCCTACCAACGAGAAGCGGAGCGAGACATGAACAAATCCATCCTGCTGGCGGCATCGGCGTGCGTGTTCGCGGTGTGCAGCAGCGGCGCGTATGCGGCGGGCGGCGAGATCGCGGTGATCGTCAAGACGGTCAATTCGAACTACTGGCAGAACGTGCAGAAAGGCGCGAAGGCGGCGCTCGACGGCGCCAAGGGCTACACGATGACGTTCCAGGGGCCGGCGGCCGAGTCGGACATCAGCGGGCAGGTCAACATGGTCGACAACGCGGTCACGCGTCATGTGGCGGGCATCGTGCTCGCGCCGTCCGATCCCGATGCGCTCGTGCCCGCGATCAAGAAGGCGTGGGAAGCGCACATTCCCGTCGTGCTGATCGACTCGGCGATCGCCGACGCCGGCAAACCGTACTACCAGGCGTTCCTGTCGACCGACAACGAGAAGGCGGGCGCGCTGTGCGCGAAGGCGCTGATCGACCGCGTCGGGCAGTCCGGCAAGATCGCGATCATGTCGTACGTGCCGGGCGCGGGGTCCGAGGTCAGCCGCGTCGGCGGGTTCCGCAAGTACATCGAAAGCCACTCGAAGCTGCAGGTCGTCGGCCCGTACTACTCGCAATCGCAAATGGCGACCGCGCTGAACCAGACGACCGACGTGCTGTCGGCGAACCCGGACCTGAAGGGCATCTTCGGCGCGAACGAGCCGACCGCGGTCGGCATGGGCCGGGCGCTGAAGCAGTCGGGCAAGGCGGGCAAGGTGGTGGCGATCGGGTTCGACGGCAACGAGGACCTGCAGGGCTTCGTGCGCGACGGCACCGTGCAGGCGATCGCCGTGCAGGGCTCGTGGCAGATGGGGAACCAGGGCGTGCGCACGGCGCTCGACGTCATCGAGCGCAAGCCCGCGCCGAAGCTGATCGATACCGGCGTCGTGATGGTCGACAAGCAGAACCTCGATTCGCAGGCGGCGAAGAACGTCCTGTACTGATCGCCGTGTCTCCTTCCCGTAACCGGTCACGCCTCATGAACGCAAACGATACGCGCACCTTGCCGCGCAGCGGGCTGACGGTGTCCGCACTCGGCCTCGGCTGCTCGCAGCTCGGCGGCCTTTATCGGCCGATGTCGGCCGCCGATGCCGCAGCCCTCGTCGATGCCGCGTGGGCGGCCGGCCTGCGCTATTTCGACACCGCGCCGTATTACGGCTACACGCTGTCCGAGCGGCGCGTGGGGGCGGGGCTCGCCCCGCGCGAGCGCGGCGCCTTCACGCTCAGCACGAAGGTCGGGCGGCTGATGCGCGCCGACGCGAGCGTGCGGCCGGGCGATGACGGCTGGGCCGAGCCGCTGCCGTTCCGGCCGGTCTACGACTACAGCTACGACGGCATCATGCGCTCGTACGACGACAGCCGGCAACGGCTCGGGCTCGCGCGGATCGACATGCTGTACGTGCACGACATCGGCGCGATGACGCATGGCGATCGTCACGCGCACTACTGGGCGCAGTTGACCCGCGGCGGCGGGTTTCGCGCGCTGGATGCGCTGCGCTCGGGCGGCGAGATCGGCGGGTTCGGTCTCGGCGTGAACGAATGGGAAGTCGCGGCCGACGCGTTGAACGAAGCGGTGCTCGACGCCGTGCTGCTGGCCGGCCGCTACACGCTGCTCGAACAGACGGCGCTCGAACCGCTGCTCGACGCGTGCGCCCGGCAAGGGACGGCGATCGTGATCGGCGGCGTGTTCAATTCAGGCCTGCTCGCCGGCAACGGCAAGTTCAACTATGCGGATGCGAGCGCCGACGTGATCGACAAGGCGGCTCGGCTCGGCGCGCTGTGCAAGCGCTTCGACGTGCCGCTTCCCGCCGCCGCGTTGCAGTTCCCGTTCGGCCATCCGGCCGTCGTGTCGTGCGTGATCGGCGCGCGCAGCGTGGCCCAGTTGAAGCAGAACATCGACTGGTTCGAGCGCCTCGCGCCGGCCGAACTGTGGGATGCGTTGCGCGACGAAGGGTTGATCGCGGCGCACGCGCCGGTTCCGGGAGCCTGCGCATGACCACGCGGATCGACGCCCATCAGCACTACTGGCGAATCGGCGCGCGGGCCGGCTGCTGGCCGCCGGCCGAACTCGATGCGATTCACCGGGATTTCGGCCCCGCCGATCTGGCGCCGCTGCTCGACGCCGCGCGCATCGATACCACCGTCCTCGTGCAATCGCTGCCGAGCGAAGCCGACACGCGCTTTCTGCTCGATCTCGCGGTTGACACGCCGACCGTCGGCGCCGTGGTCGGCTGGGTCGACCTGAAGGCCGACGACGCACCGGCGCGGATCGCAGCATTCGCGGCCGCACCGAAAGCGCGCGGCTTGCGACCGATGCTGCAGGATCTGCCCGACGACGCATGGATCGACGATCCGCGCCTGGATCGCGCGGTCGCCGCGATGCTCGAGCACGGGCTGGGTTTCGATGCACTCGTGATGCCGCGCCATCTCGATGCGCTGCACGCATTCGCGCGACGCCATCCGGAGCTGCCGATCGTGATCGACCACGGCGCGAAGCCGTTCATCGAGCGCGGCGAATTGCAGCCGTGGCTATCGGCGATGACCCGGCTCGCGCGCCTGCCGAACCTTCACTGCAAGCTGTCCGGTCTCTGGACCGAAGCGGGGCCGTCGGCCGGCCCCGATGCCGTCCGCACGCGCACGCGGCCGTATGTCCACGCGCTGGCCGAACTGTTCGGGCCGACGCGTCTGATGTGGGGCAGCGACTGGCCGGTGCTGCGGCTGGCATCGGCATGCGGCGGCTACGGCGAATGGCTGGCCGCGTGCGAGGACGATTGCGCGCAACTGCTCGGCTCCGCGGCATTGCCCGACCTCTTCGGCGGTAACGCACGGCGCTTCTACCGGATCGACACCGCACGCCACGACGAATGAACCCGAACGAAAGGAAAACCGACATGCTCAGCGTGATCTGCGAATCCCCCGGCGTGCTGCGCGTGCAGCAGCGCGAACTGCCCGTGCGCGGCAGCGGCGAAGTGCTGTTGCGCGTGCAACGGGTCGGCATCTGCGGCACCGACCTGCACATCTTCACCGGCAACCAGCCGTACCTCGACTATCCGCGCGTGATGGGTCACGAGCTTTCAGCGGTCGTCGTCGAGGCGGAACCGGAGTCGGGTCTCGGTGCGGGCGACGCGGTGTACGTGATGCCGTATCTGTCGTGCGGACACTGCGTCGCCTGCCGTCACGGCAACACGAACTGCTGCGTCAACATCAAGGTGCTCGGCGTGCATCGCGACGGCGCGCTCGCCGAATACCTGAGCGTGCCTGCGCAGTTCGTTCACAAGGCCGACGGCATTTCGCTCGATCAGGCGGCGATGCTGGAATTCCTGGCGATCGGCGCGCATGCGGTGCGGCGCGCGGACGTCCGTGCCGGACAGCGGGCGCTGATTGTCGGCGCCGGGCCGATCGGCATGGCGGCGATGATCTTCGCGAAGCTGCGCGGCGCCGATGTCACGTGCCTCGATACGCGGGCGGATCGGCTCGCGTTTTGCCGGCAGCATCTCGCGGTCGATGCGACGGTGGAGGTGGGGGAAGCCGATGCGGCGCGTCTCGCGTCGTTGACGAACGGCGAGTATTTCGATGCGGTATTCGACGCGACCGGCAACCTCGATGCGATGAATCGCGGCTTCGAATTCGTCGCGCATGGCGGCAAGTACACGTTGATCTCGATCGTGCGCGGGCATGTCGCGTTCTCGGACCCCGAGTTCCACAAGCGGGAAACCACGTTGCTCGCGAGCCGCAATGCGACGGCCGAGGATTTCGCGACGGTGCTCGACGCGATGCGTGCAGGGCGCATTCCGGATCGCGCGCTGAACACGCACCGGATGCGGCTCGAGGAGGTGCCGGATGCGCTGCCGCGCCTGCTGGAGGCGGGGCAGACCGTCGTGAAGGCGCTCGTCGAATGCTGAACGATCGAATCCGGCACGCGGAGCGCACGCGATGACGCCGCCGATCCTGCAGTTCGGCACCAGCCGCTTCCTGCTGGCGCACGTCGACCTGTTCGTGTCCCAGGCGCTGGACGACGGCAACGCGATGGGCGGCATCGGCATCGTGCAGACGACCGGCAATCCGGCCAGCCGCGCCCGCATCGACGCGCTGCGCGCCACCGGTCGTTATCCGGTGCGAATTCGCGGGCGCGAGCGCGGCGGCGTGGTCGACGAAGTCGTCGAGTGCCGCGCCGTGCAGCGCGCGTGGGACGCCGAGCGGGACTGGGCGGAGATCCGCGCTGCCGCGATCGAGACGGTGCGCGTGATCGTGTCGAATACCGGCGACGCAGGGTATCGCCCCGATCCGCGCGACGCCGTGGACCTGCTGGCCCACCCGGCGCACGTACCGCACGGCTTTCCGGCGAAGCTGCTCGCGCTGCTGCATGCGCGCTGGCAGGTGCGGCCCGACGATGGCATCTCCATCCTGCCTTGCGAACTGGTGACGAACAACGGCGAAACGTTGCGCGACATCGTGCTGGGTCTCGCGCGCCAGTGGCGGCTGCCCGATGCGTTCACCGACTATCTGTGCAGCCGCTGCGTGTGGGTCAACTCGCTCGTCGACCGCATCGTGTCCGAGCCGCTGCATCCGGTCGGCGCGATCGCGGAGCCGTACGCGCTATGGGCGATCGAACGGCGTGCCGATATGGCGCTGCCGTGCACGCATGCGCAGATCGTCGTCACCGACGATTTGCGCAGCCACGAGCGCCTGAAGCTGTTCTTCCTCAATCTCGGGCACAGCTGGCTCGCGGAGCAGTGGCTCGCGGCAGGGCGCGACGCATCGGAAACGGTGCTGGACGCGATGAACGATGCGCGGCTGCGCGACGGTCTCGAAGCCGTGTGGCGCGATGAAGTCGCGCCGGTATTCGTCGCGCTGGGCTTGCGGGACACGGCGGAACGCTACGTCGACAGCGTGCGCGAGCGCTTTCTCAATCCGTTTCTCGCGCATCGCATCGCCGATATCGCGGTCAACCATCGGGAGAAGGTCGCGCGGCGGATCGAGCCGCTGCTCGCGCTCGCGGATTCGCTGGCGGTGCCGGTCGAACAAGCGCGGTTGCGGCAACTCGTCGCCCGCTACGAACCGGCGGCCGCAACGACAGGGAGAAGTCCATCGTGAAGCAACCGACCATCGTGATCCTTCACGGCAACGACAACGTCGCCGTCGCACTCGACGCGCTCGCGCCGGAGGTGCCGGTCGACGTGCACGGCGCACCGCTGCGGCCGGCGGCTGCGATACCGGCCGGCCACAAGATCGCCACCGCGCCGATCGCGCGCGGCGACGCGATCGTCAAATGCGGGCAGCCGATCGGTGTCGCGCTGCGCGACATCGCCGCGGGCGAGCATGTTCACGTGCACAACGTCGGGATGCCTGAGCGGCATGCGCACGACGACGGGTCGGTCGGCGGCACGCACGACGTTGCCGCGGATCGCCGCGATACCTTCGACGGATTCGTGCGGCCCGACGGCAGCGTGGGGACCCGCAACTACGTCGGCGTGATCGCGAGCGTCAACTGTTCGGCGAGCGTCTGTCATGCGATCGCCGATGCATACCGGCACGGCGTGCTCGATGCGTTCGGTCATGTCGACGGCGTCGTCGCGATTACGCATCAGAGCGGCTGCGGCATGTCGGCGACCGGTGACGGCATCGAACTGCTGCGGCGCACGCTCGTCGGCTATGCACGGAACCCGAATTTCGCCGGCGTGCTGCTGGTCGGCCTCGGGTGCGAGGTCAACCAGGTCGGCGCGCTCGCGCAACGGCTCGATGCGGCAGCGCCGGGCACCGTGCGCACGCTGGTCATCCAGGACGAGGGCGGGGTGCGCGACACCGTGGCCAAAGGCGTGTCGATCGTGCGCGAGTTGCTGGAGGCGGCCGACGGCGCGCGTCGCAGCGCCGTGCCGGCCTCGCGGCTGACGGTCGGCCTGCAGTGCGGCGGGTCCGACGGCTACTCGGGCATCACCGCGAATCCGGCGCTCGGCGCGGCCGTCGATCTGCTGGTCCGCAACGGCGGCACCGCGATTCTGTCCGAGACGCCCGAGATCTACGGCGCGGAGCATTTGCTGATCGCGCGGGCAGCCTCGCGCGAGGTGGCCGAGCGCTTGCTCGGCAGGTTGCAGTGGTGGGAGCGCTACGTCGCCGACAACGGCGGCGAAATGAACAACAACCCGTCGCCCGGCAACCTCGCCGGCGGCATCACGACGATTCTCGAGAAATCGCTCGGCGCGGTGTCGAAGGGCGGCCGCTCGCCGCTGCGCGCGGTCTACGACTATGCGGAGCCGGTGCGGCAAGCCGGGCTCGTGTTCATGGATACGCCCGGTTACGACCCGGTGTCGGCCACCGGGCAGATCGCCGGCGGTGCGAATCTCGTGTGCTTCACGACGGGCCGCGGTTCGGTGTTCGGCTCGAAGCCGGTGCCGACGATCAAGATCGCGACGACGACCGGCCTGTTCGAGCGGATGCAGTCGGACATGGATTTCGACAGCGGCGGGATCGTCGCCGGTTCGCTCTCGGTCGGCGAAGCGGGCGAGCGGTTGTTCCGGCTGATGCTAGACGTCGCCTCCGGACGCAGATCCCGCAGCGAGGACAACGGCATCGGCGAACGCGAGTTCGTGCCGTGGCGGCGCGGCGCGGTCATGTGACGCGCAAGGCGGTGCGCGAAGTGCGCGCAATCGGACAGCGAAGGAGAAGCCGCGATGGAAACCAGCATGAGCGAGCCGGTGATCGGTGAAATCAGTCACGACGGCTCGCTGTCGGAACTGGAGAAGGGCTTGCTCGGCGAGGCGCTGCGCTTGCTCGCCGAGACGCGCACGCGTGCGCTGGAACTCTGTGTCGAGGTGAGCCGGCGGCAGGGCGGCGCCACGCCGGACGTCCACGATTTCAACCTGCCGACGATCATCGAGTTGCAACGGCGCTTCGGTACGCGATCTGGCCCGGACGGCGCCGGCATGGCCGCCTCCGGTCGCTTCGCGTAGCCGAAGCCGAAGCCGCCCGGGGGCGGCACCGTTGCAGGATCGATCGTCTGCGCCGGTTATGCCGCCGACAACGTGATCGACACGCCCGTCGCGGTGTACCCCGGCGTGGCCTTGAACCCGTCGACCGTCACCGTCGCGAACTTCGCGGCAGCCGCTGCGCCGTCGATCAGCGTGATCGTGTCGCCGGCCTTCGGCGCGTAGCCGTTCACGAACTTCACGTGCAGCGTGCCGCCCGCGACGGTGAGCGGCCCGCCCACGCGCAGCCGCCCGCCGCCGTTGCCGTCGATGTCGAGTTCGAGCGTCGTGTTGTCGAGCTGCGTGTAGCGGGTCGCGATCGTCACCGGCGCGGCGGCCGCGATTCGCACGCTGCCGCCCGGGCCGACGTACACGTCGCCTTTGCCGAACGCCGTCGTCGACGCGGCCGCCAGCGTGCCGCCGCTCACCTGCGTGCCGCCCGTGTAGGTGTTGTTGCCCGCCAGCGTCAGCGTGCCGCTGCCCTGCAGCGTCAGCTTGCCGGCGCCCGCGACGTCGTTGCGCCACAGGTCGGCGGCATTGAGCCCGCCCTGCGACGCATCCATCGACACGATCACGTTGCCGTTGAATGCTCCGTAGCCGTCGGCCGCCGCGAACAGGTTCAGGCGCCCCCAGCCTTCCGCGTCGTCCATGACCGGATAGCCGGACGGCAGCTCGGTCGTCTTCAGCACGACGCGTCGCTGGTCGGCGCTCAGGTACGGGAAGCGCGTCTGCAGCAGGATCTCCGCGCCCTTCGGCACGACCGGCGGTGCGTTCGTCGATTCGATCGCGCCGAAGCCGAAGGTCATGCGGCGCAGGAACGCGGTCTTGTTCGCCGTGTAGTCGGCGAACCGGTCGGTGGCCGTCGTGCCCGAGTGCGCGAATGCGGAGAACGTGGTGGCGCTCGTGCCGGTCAGTTGCTGCAGCGTCTGATGCGCTTGCGTGTAGGCGGCCTGCGCGTCGCCGGCGTACGCGGTCAGGTTCGCCGCGCTGACCGCCAGTGCGAGCATGCGCCCGCCGATCACGTCGAGCGGCGAATGCATGCCGGCGAGAATCCGGTTCTCGCCCAGTTCGAGGCCGCGGCTCACCATTTCCTGAAAGCGTTCCGGCACGAGCCACGCCATCGTCGTCGCATCGCGCACGGCCTCGGCCGTGTGGCCGCTGATGAAGCCGCCGTCGGTCGCGGGCGTCGTGCTTTCGGCCGGCACGAGCGTCGGCGCGACGACCACGCTGGTGCTCCAGCGGTACGGGCGCGCGTATTTGAAGAAGCGCTTGGACGGTTCGGTCGACGCGTTGTTGCCCATTTCGTTGAGCAGGTCGACGACCTTCCCGAAGCCGGCGTTGCCGCCGCTGCTGCCGACGCCGACGTTGTTGCCGGAATCGTTGTACAGCACGGTCGTCGCATCGGCGGGCACGCTGGTGATGCTGGTCGACTGCTGGGCCGCGGTGCGCCACGCGGCGGTGAGCGGGCCCATGCCGTCGGTCACGCTGTATCCCTTGCCGCGCCGGTCGTCGTAGTACGCGGCATCGGCCTGTTGCGGCGTACGGGCGGTCGTCGCGTTGATCACGTACTGCACGTTGGCCGACAACACCGCATCGTTCAGGATCGTGCCGCACGGCACGCCGCTGGTCGGCAGTCCGGAGCACGTCGACGGCGAGATGGCCGGGAACGCGCCGTTCGCCGGCGCGGTCACGCCCGCGTCGACCAGCATCGTCGCCGGCTGCCACAGATCGAGGAAGCGGCTCAACACGCGCACCGCGGCGTTGGTCGACAGCGTCGCATAGCGCGCATCGCCGCGCTGGTTGGTCGCGATGTTGTCGACGAAAGCGGGTGCGCTCGGGATCGGCGCGCTGTCGACGAAGCCGGGGTCGGCGGGCGGCGCGGGAACGGCCGCGGCGATCGTGCCGGTCGACGTGACGTCGTCGCCGCCGCCGCAGGCAGCCAGTACGATCGCACTCGACAATGCTGCGACGTGCAGCGGGAAACGGCTTCGTGACGCAAACATGCAAGACTCCATCCTGATGGTAGAAGATGGAGGATTGTGGTGAACGATCGTTACGCGGTCGTTACGGAATTGTTTCGCGTCGCACGCGGCCGGCGAAAATTCCCACTATCTGGTTAATTTCCGATGCTTAACATGACGGACACCGGAATCCATGGCGTCCGTCATCGATACAGGGCGGCGGGCGCAGGCCTACGCGCCGGCCGTGCGCGTGTCCAGCCGGAACAGCGAGACGGCCTCGGCAAGCCGGTTTCCCTGTTCCTCGAGCGATTTCGATGCGGCAGCGGCCTGTTCGACGAGCGCCGCATTTTGCTGCGTGACTTCGTCCATTTGCGTGATGGCCAGATTGACCTGCTCGATGCCGCGGCTCTGCTCGCTCGACGCTGCGGCGATCTCGCCCATGATGTCGGTCACGCGCGAGATCGCATGCGTGACCTGGCTCATCGTATCGCCCGCGTTGTTCGCGATATGCGAGCCATCCTGGATTTTCTGAACCGATTGCGAGATCAGCTCGCGAATTTCCTTCGCGGCGCTCGACGAACGCTGCGCCAGACTCCTGACTTCGCTGGCCACCACCGCGAAGCCGCGGCCCTGCTCGCCGGCGCGGGCGGCCTCGACGGCCGCGTTGAGCGCGAGAATGTTGGTCTGGAATGCGATTCCTTCGATGATGCCGGTGATCTCGGCGATCTTGGCGGAGCTCGCGCTGATGTCCGTCATCGTGTCGACCATCAGGCCGACCGCCGTGCTGCCGCGCTGGGCGACCTCCGATGCATTGTTGGCCAGGCCGCTCGCCTGCTGCGCGTTGTCGGCGTTCAGGCGCACGGTGGACGTCAACTGCTCCATGCTCGACGCGGTTTCCTGCAACGAGGCGGCTTGCTGTTCGGTGCGGGACGAGAGATCCTGGTTGCCGGACGCGATTTCGCCGGCCCCGGTCGCGACGTTGCCCGATGCGGTACGGACTTCCGAGATCAGGCGAATCAGGTTCGCCTGCATGTCCCGCATGGAAGCCAGCACGCTGCCGGCCGGCGCGGCGCCGGTCGTGGATTCGGCGGCGAGGTTGCCGGCGGCGATATGGCCGGCGATCTCGCTGAGCGCGGCGGGCTCCGTGCCCAGCGCGCGCAGCAGGCCGCGGGTGATGAAGAGGCCCGAGATCGCGGCCGCCGCCGCGGCGGCGATGCAGATCGCGATCAGCATCAGCCGTCGCGAGGTATAGCGATCGTCCGATTCCTTCACCAGTTGGCCGGCCCGCAAGCGCGTGTACGTCGCATACGCGTCGGTGGCCGCGACGAGCTGGGCCAGCAGCGGTCGGCACTGTTCGTTGATCATCGTGATCGCCTGGTCGCGCCGGTTGTTCGCCGCTGCGTCGACGATGGCGCGCGCCACCGGGCCGTACTGCGCCTCGACCGCCCCGATTTGCCGAACCAGTTCGCGAGACTTGTCGGACGCGCCGCTTCCCTCGCGGACCGCATTCGTCAGTTCGCCCATCAGCGCGCCGACTTCGCGGTCGGCCTGCAGTGCGGCCTCCTTCTCGAGGTCCGCGTCGCGCGGGCTGGCCGCGAGCACCTGGTTGCGGGCGGCGATCGCGCGCCGGTCGACCGCGAAGCGAATCTTGTCCGCCAGGGTCGCACGGGCGTTGGTGCCGTTGACATAGTCGTCGAATGCCGCGTTCGCGTTGCCGAGCGAGACGATGCCGAGGAGGGAGACGAGCACGACCATGCACGTAAGCAGTCCGAAAGCCATCAGCAGCTTCGTACGAACCGTTAACCGTCGATCATTCATGGGAAAAGTCCAGTGGTTGATATCAAATAGCTTTCCTCATTATCGGAACGGTGAATGAACAATTTAGGATCGCTCCCCGGGGGCAATCGTTTGCGTGTTGCCTGTCGTCAAAAAAATCCGGCAGCGATCCGTATTTGCCACGATGAACGGGCGAACGGCGCCGTTTTCCGCACGACGCCCCAGGCCCCTGCGCTCCTCGCGATAGCGCGCCGTGTCGCCCTCTACGCGTCCGTGCCGGTCGCCGTCCTTCCGGCATCGCTCAACTTCCCGCTCCCGGTGCCGTTAAATGGATCAGGATCAGCCTGTTCACCGATCCAGTTCAATCACGCGGTAACGGAGACCGAAGTCATCATGCTGTCATCAATTCGCGCACGGATACTGGCGACGTGTGTCGCCATCGTAGTGACGGCGCTGGCCGTAACCGGGGGGCTGGTCTATTACGTCGTCAAGACCCACAACGACGAGGCCATCGACCAGAATCACAAGTCGATCCTCGCCGGGCATGCGCTCGCGATCGACGAATGGGTGGCCAGCCGCGCGCGCGAAACCCAGGCGCTGGCGGACACGATCGCGATCGGCGAGGGCGACCCGGTGCCGGCGTTGAAGCTGCTCGGCAAGTCGGGCGGCTTCGAGGTGCTGACGCTCGGCCTGCCGGACAAGACGGCGTTCTCCAACGTGCCGCTCGCGCCCGGCTACGATCCGACCGCGCGGCCCTGGTACAAGCAGGCCGTCGGCGCGGGCCGTCTGGTCGTGACGGCGCTCTACCGCGATGCGACGAGCGGCAAGCCGGCCGTGGCGTTCGCGGTGCCCGTGGTGCGCGACGGCGCGGTGAAGGGCGTGCTGGCAGCCAGCCTGTTCATGGAGAACGTGAGCTCGATCGTGACTTCCGTTCACCCGACCCCGGCGAGCTTTGCATTCCTGGTGGACAAGGGCGGCCGCGTGATCGCGTCGGCCAAGACCGACCTGATCATGAAGCCGGCCACCGGCCTTTCGCCGGAACTCGATGCCGACCATCTCGGCGCGCTGCAGACGGCAGCCGCGCCCGTCGCGGTCGACATCGACGGCGCCGCCAAATTGATGCGCGCGCAACCGATCGTCGGCACCGACTGGTCGCTGGTACTCGCGCTCGACAAGAGCGACGTGACGGCCGGCATGCGCGCGGTCGCGACGACGACGCTGCTGGCGATCGTGATCGTCGCCATCATCGCGGCCGCGCTCGTCGGCGCGATGACGAACGCGGCCTTCAAGCGCATCCTGATGGTGCGCGATGCGCTCACGGACGTATCGAGCGGCAGCGGCGACCTGACGAAGCGCCTGCCCGCCGATGGCACGGACGAAGCCGCGCAGATCGCGCGGGCGTTCAACGCATTCGCCGAGAAGATCAGCGCGATCCTGCTGCAGATCCGCGCGTTCAGCACGTCCGTCAACCTCGCGAGCGCCGAGATCGCCCAGGGCAACCAGGATCTGTCGGCCCGCACCGAACACGCGGCGTCGAGCCTGCAGGAAACCGCCGCCGCGCTCGAGGAGATCGCCGGCACGGCCCGCAACTCGGCCGATGCGGCGAGCCAGGTGAACCGTCTGGCGGAATCGGCGTCGGATGTCGCGCTGCGGGGCGGCACGGTCGTGCGCGAAGTCGTGTCGACGATGAGCGACATCACGCAGGCGTCGGCAGAGATCGCCAACATCGTCGGCGTGATCGACGGCATCGCGTTCCAGACCAACATTCTCGCGTTGAACGCCGCCGTCGAGGCGGCCCGCGCGAACGAGCACGGCCGCGGCTTCGCGGTCGTCGCCGGGGAGGTGCGTGCGCTCGCGCAGCGCAGCGCGCAGGCCGCGCGGGAAATCAAGCAGCTGATCCATTCGTCGGTCGAGAAGATCGAGGGCGGCTCCGGGCTGGTCCAGACGGCCGGGGCGACGATGGACGAAATCGTCGACGGCGTGCGCAACATCACGAGCGTGATCGCCGAAATCAGCGTCGCCGCGAAGGAGCAGAGCACCGGGCTCGAGCAGGTGAATCAGGCGGTGTCGCAGCTCGACGATACGACGCAGCAGAACGCGGCGCTCGTCGAGCAATCGGCGGCGGCCGCGACGTCGCTGCGCGAGCAGGCGGCGCGGCTCGCGCAGACGGTCGGGGAGTTCAAGCTGGCGGAGCGTGCGGTGCCGGCGTGATGGTCCGGTTGACGGGGGCCGGCAAGCCTCGGCTTCATGCGACGCACTGTCGGAGCATGGCGGCGGCGCGAAGCCGCGCCGTGCAGGCGAGCGCCGCTTCTCACACAGGCGACGCCGAACGCCGCGCCGTCCCGCCTTTGCGATACAGCGACAGGGTCGCGCACAGCCCGCAGCATGCGGCGAAGCTGAGCCAGTAGCCGGGCGCGGCCTTGTCGCCCGTCACCTCGATCAGATAGGTCGACACCGCGGGCGTGAAGCCGCCAAAGACCGCGGTCGCGAGACTGAATGCAAGCGAGAAGCCGGCCACGCGAACGCTGGCGGGCATGATTTCGGTCAGCGCCGCGACCATCGCGCCGTTGTACATGCCGAAGAAGAACGAGAGCCACAACAGCACGGCCAGCATGCGGCCGAAGCTGGGCGCGGATGAAAGCCACGCGAGCGCGGGATACGACGTCACGATGGCCGCGACCGCGATGGCCACGAGAATCGGCTTGCGTCCGATGCGGTCCGACAGCGCACCGCCGACGGGCAGCCAGAAGAAATTCGACACGCCCACGCACAGCGTGACGATCAGGCTGTCCGCCGTGGACAGTTTCAGGACGGCCCTGCCGAACGTCGGTGTGTAGACCGTGATGAGGTAGAACGTCGTCGTGGTCATCGCGACGAGCAGCATGCCGGCAAACACGGTGGGCCAGTTCCGCAGCATCGTCGCGAACACCTCGCGTGCACGCGGATGATGGGTGCGTGCCTTGAATTCGTCCGTTTCCTGCAGCGTCCGGCGAAGCACGAAAATGACCGGCACGATCGCGCAGCCGATGAAGAACGGAATGCGCCAGCCCCATGCACCGATTTCCTGGCTCGTCAGCAGATGGTTCAGCAGATAGCCCAGGGCCGCCGCGATGACGATCGCGACCTGCTGGCTTGCCGACTGCCAGCTCGTATAGAAGCCCTTGTGCCCGGGCGTGGCCATTTCCGCGAGATAGACGGACACGCCGCCCAGCTCGGCCCCGGCGGAGAAGCCCTGCAGCAGGCGCCCCAGCAACACCAGCGCCGGTGCGGCGAGCCCGATCGTCGCGTACCCCGGCACGCACGCGATCAGGATCGTGCCGCTCGCCATGATCGAGAGCGTGACGATCAGCCCTTTGCGTCTTCCCACTTCGTCGATGTAGGCGCCGAGTAGGATCGCACCGAGCGGGCGCATCAGGAAACCGGCGCCGAAGACGGCAAACGTCAGTAGCAGCGACGCGAACTCGCTTGCGGCCGGAAAAAAGACCCGCGAGATGCTGGTCGCATAGAAGCCGAACAGGAAAAAGTCGAATTGCTCGAGAAAATTGCCGCTGGTCACGCGCAGGACCGCGCCGAGCTTCGACGTGCCTGCGGCCGTGCTGTCCGGCGCGATCGACGGTGAGGGATGCATGGGGTGTCTCCGTTGGATGTATTGTGCGAAGCGGCCCGGAAGCGGACCGCTTCGATTGGCCCGATTCAGTCCGAGCCGAGTTGCAGGCGGTCGGCCTGGCGCTTTTCGATCGACGACTTGAGCAGCGCCGCGCAGCGAAAGATTCCGTGCGCGAATTTTCCGTACGGCAACGTGGCGAACAGCGCCATCACGATGCCGAGATGAACGGCGAGCAGGGTCGCCATCGCGCTGCTGTCGCGCCACGCGAGCAGCGCCAGTCCCGACGCGCTCACGAGCATCAGCAGCGCGATGAAGCCGCGGTCCATCGGGCGTTGTGCCGGATCGGTCCGCGCGGGGTCGCGCCGCAGGTTGAGCCACAAGAGGCCAGCAGGACCGATCAGCAGACCGATTCCGCCGGCCGTGCCGAGCAGCACGGGCAGGCTCAGGAACGCGTACGGCGCGTGCAGGTCCAGCGCGTAGTGATAGACGGTCGCCACGAGCGTGGCGGCAAAGCACAGCATGAAGCCGTAGAACGTGAAGTGATGAAACCGGCGCCGCGCGAGCGTGAACGCATCGTCCGATTCGTTGCAGCCGTCACCGTGGCCGCCGTCGAGATAGGTGAGCGCGAGCGCGTGCTTCGCCGCCTCGGCAACCGCCGGCATGCTTGCCGTGCCCGACGACACGTCGCGCCAGAAACGCGTCACGCCCACCCCGAGCGCGAGAATGGCGAGCCCGAACACCGAGCCGAACACTGCGGCGAGCAGGTTGTGCGGAAAGACCGCATAGAAACGGCCGCCCGACGGACCATTCAGCAGCGAGCCGTGCATCGCGACGCCGAGCATCAGGAAAAGCGCCAGCCCGATCGCGAGCGCGAGCGCGACGGTCGGGCCGTTGCGCCGGTAGAGCTTGCCCAGCGCGGCGGGCCACGCATATTCGACATACGTATCGAGCCGGACCTGCGCCATCGCCTTCGGCACATTCACCGCGAATTCGTGCGGCGGCGCATATTGGCAGGCGTGATAGCACGCGCCGCAGTTGTGGCACAGGTTGGCCAGGTAGTTGACGTCCGCCTTCGCGAACTCGAGCCGGCGCGTCATCGCCGGAAAGACCGCGCAAAATCCTTCGCAGTAGCGGCACGCATTGCAGATCTGCATCTGGCGCGCGACTTCCGCTTCGTGGTCGGTGACGGGCACGATGCGGATCACGGCGGCGCCGCTCGCGCGTGTCGACGGCCGGCCGGCGGGCGTGAGCGCGTGGGCGTCGCGAACTTGTTCTTCAATATCGTGCATGTTCAACTCCGGTCGTTTGCGCGGCCTTCGCCGCCTCGGTGCCCGCGATACGGCCGAACGCGGTGCCGATCGACATCCCGACGCCCGCCGTGTAACCCTTGCCCAGTACGTTGCCGGCCATCATCTCGCCGGCAACGAACAGGTTGCCGCTCGGCCGTCCGCCGAAGTGAACCTGCGCGCGCTCGTTGACCTTGAGCCCGAGATACGTGAACGTGATGCCGGGACGCAGCGCGTAGCCGAAGAAGGGCGGCGTATCGATCGGGCGTGCCCAGTGGGTTTTCGCGGGGCTGACGCCTTCGGTGCGACAGTCGTCGAGCGTCGTGTGATCGAACGTGCCTGCCCGGCATGCGGCGTTGTACGCGCGTAGCGTTTCCACGAACGCTCGTTCGGGCAGGTTCAGCCCGCGCGCGAGCTCCGGCAACGAATCGGCGCGGACACCCGGAAATACCGGTGGCATGAAGCGTCCGACGGCCTTGGCATCGATGATCGAGTAGGCGGTCTGCCCCGGCTGCTGCGCGACGAGGCGGCCCCAGATCGCGTAACGCTTCGGCCAGAAGTCTTCGCCTTCGTCATAGAAGCGCTGCGCATCGCGGTTGACGACGATACCGAGCGACACGCAATCGATCCGTGTGCAGATGCCGCCGTCGTAGAGCGGCGCGCGCGCGTCGATTGCGACGCAATGCGACTGCGACGGGTCGCCAATCGCATCCGCGCCGGCGTCGAGCATCGCCTTGAGCAGGACGCCCTGGTTGAACCGCGTGCCGCGGATGAGGAAATTATCGGCGGGCCATTCGCCACGCTCGTTTTGTCCCCACGCGTCGCGCAGCCATTCGCGGTTGGATTCGAAGCCGCCCGCCGCGAGCACGCAACTGCGCGCCTCGAAGCGCCGGTTTCCGCTACGCGCGGCGACGAAGCGTTCGCCGTCGAGTTCGATGGCGTCGACGGGCGTGTCGTAGCGAATCTGGACGCCCAGCGCTTCGGCGCTGCGGTAATACGCGTTCACGAGCGCTTTGCCACCGCCCATGAAGAATGCATTGGTGCGCGCCACGTGCAGTGCGCCGGACAGCGGCGGCTGAAACCGCACGCCATGTGCGCGCATCCACGAGCGACAGGTCGCCGATGCGCGGATCGCGAGCCGGGCCAACGCCTCGTTCGTGATGCCGCCCGTGACCTTCAGCAAGTCCTGCCAGTACTCTTCTTCCGGATAGGCGCCGACCAGCACGTCCTGCGGGCCGTCGTGCATGCAACGCAGGTTGCGGGTGTGCTGGGAATTTCCGCCGCGCCATTCGCGCGGCGCCGCTTCGAGCAGCAGCACCGACGCGCCGGCTTCGCGCGCCATCAATGCGGCGCACAGCGCCGCGTTGCCGCCGCCGATTACGAGAACATCGATCATCTGAGTCGTCTCCTTTGAGACGCACTCTACGGATTGGCCTCGCGTGCCGCCATCAGCGGAGCGGCAACACGTCTTCAGTTTTTGTGAAGAGGCGGCTCGCGCAGCGTGGCGCCGGGCCACCCGCGTGCCGCGACGATCTCGCGCGCCACGTCGGCGAGGACGACCCGCGCGGCGAGCCCGGCGGGCGACAACTCGTCGTCGGAGACGCTCGCGATCACGTTCGGCCGCGTCGCGTGGGCGTCCGCGACCGGGACGCTCGTAAGCGTGGCGTTCTCGAGCCGCGCAAGCGCCGCGCCCGGTTGAATGGTTGCCCCGAGCCCGCCGCGCACCGCATCCATCAACATCGCGAGGCCGTCGACTTCGGCGGCGATGTGCGGGGTGAAGCCGGTGCGGGCGAATGCGGCATCCAGCAAGGCGCGAAGGCCATGCGGGCCGCTCGGCAGGATCAGCGGCATGGCGCCGAGGTCCGCCAGACGGACGTGCGGGCCGTTGGGCATCCCCGGCAGGCCGGGGGCGCCGATCACGAACAGATGTTCGTCGAGCAACGGCATCACGCTCCAGCGCTGTGCGGGTTCTTCACGAAACAGGATCGCCAGGTCGATTTGGCGCGCACTCAGCATCGCGCCCAGATAGCCCGACAGGCTCTCGACCATGCGCAAGCGGACATCCGGATAGCGCTGTCGCATCGCCTGCATGAACGCGAGCCCGAGTACGCCGGTCGTACTGGGCGCAAGTCCGACGCTGACGTGTCCCGACAGGCGCGCCTGACGCGCGGCAAGCGCCGCATCGTCGACGTGGCGCAACGCGAGTTGCGCCTGTCTCCAGAAGGCAAGGCCGGCGTCCGTCGGCACGACGCCCGTGGAGGTGCGTTGCAGCAGGCGCGTGGACAACTCGCTCTCGAGCCGGCTGATCTGCTGGCTCAGGGCGGACGTCACCACGCCCAGTTCCAACGCGGCCTTGCCCATGCTGCCGTGTTCCACGACGCGGACGAAATAGCGCAGTTGCCTCAGTTCCCTCGATACCTCGAATTGACTCAGCCGCGGTATTGTCGCAGCCGACGAGGCATCGGTGGGGCGAATCGCGTCCGCCGAGGCCGTGGAGCGCCGCCGGAAAGACTTCGGGATGGCGGGATCGGCTGGCGGCGCCGTTCCGGCTCGGCGAGTGTTCGGGTCGCGCAGCGAAGGCCGGCTACGTGCATGCCGGCGCGAACGCCGATTTCACACCGCTTCGCCTACTGTCCGTCGACGTCGTTCGCGCAGGGCGTCATGTCGCCGCGTTTCCCGCTTTCATCCGGCAAGCAGCCCGCGTGCCGCCAGATTCGCATACAGCGCACGCACGCCGAAGGTCCACGGCGCGATCTCCGTGCAAAGCCGCACGGTGTTGACGAGCGCGCCGAGCGCGGGCGTGGAGATCGTCACGCGGTCGCCCAGGTGATGCGTGAAGCCGCCGCCGGGCGCGTCGCGATCCTGGATCGGCGAGAACATCGTGCCGAGGAACAGCATGAAGCCGTCCGGATACTGGTGATGCGCGCCGCAGGTCTGCGCGACGAGGTCGGCCGGGTCGCGGCTGATCTCGCGCATGTGGCTGATGCCGTCGAGCACGAAGCCGTCGTCCGCGCCTTCGACGCGCAGCGACACGCTGCATTCCCGCACGCTGTCGAGCGTGAAGCCGTCATCGAACAGCCTCACGAACGGACCGATCGCGCACGAGCCGTTGTTGTCCTTGCATTTGCCGAGCAGTAGCGCGGAGCGGCCTTCGATGTCGCGCAGGTTCACGTCGTTGCCGAGCGTCGCGCCTACCGGCCTGCCATCGCTGGCGATCGCCAGCACGATCTCCGGTTCCGGGTTGTTCCACACCGACACGGGCAGCAGCCCGACGTCCGCGCCGAAGCCGACCGCGGACATCGGCTGCGCCTTGGAGAACACCTCGGCATCCGGGCCGATGCCGACTTCCATGTATTGCGACCACGCGCCGCGGCGCTCGAGTTCCGCCTTCAGGCGCAGCGCGGCTTCCGAGCCGGGCACGATCTTCGACAGGTCGGTGCCGATGGTCGCGGCGATGGTGTCGCGTACCTCCCGCGCTTTCGCCGGATCGCCGCCGGCCTGTTCCTCGATCACGCGCTCGATCAGGCTGACCGCAAAGGTCACGCCGCACGCCTTGACGGCCTGCACGTCGCACGGCGCGAGCAGGTGCGTGGCACCCGGCGTGCCGTCGAGCGCCGCCTGCAGCAGCGGCTCGACGCGGCCGAGCGATTCGCCGGCAGCGGTGCGCGCGATGGCGACTGCGTCGGGCCGGTCGAACAGGTCCGCGGTGGTCGGCACGGCGTGCGTGATGTCGAACACTTCGCCGCCGCGCACGGCGACGACACTCGGGCCCGCGTGGGCGCCGTCGTGCCGCCAGACGCGGCCGATCAGCAGCGCGTGGTCGAGGTCGTGCGGCAGGCAGTCGGAAACGGAAGGAGTACGCATGGTCAGCTCGGCAAGAGTCGGAGGCGGTGGGGTCAGTGCGAATGGCGCGGGTTGCCGCGCTGCTCGATCACCTTCAGGTACAGCGTGGCCGGTTCGAGGCAGCCGCCGGTGGACAGCTGGCCGACGAAGCGGCGATAGAGTTCCTGCCACGGCGTTTGCGCCTGCGGCACGGTGAAGCTGGCGGTCTCGCGGCGGCGCGCGAGTTCGTCCTCGTCGACGAGCACGTCGACGCTGCGGCGGTTCAGGTCCACGCGCACGCGGTCGTTCGTGCGCAGCAGCGCGAGGCCGCCTCCCACTGCCGCTTCCGGCGACACGTTGAGGATCGACGGGCTGGCCGACGTGCCGCTCTGGCGGCCGTCGCCCAGGCACGGCAGCGACGTCACGCCGCGCTTTACCAGTTCGGCCGGCGGCGCCATGTTCACGACTTCCGAGCTGCCCGGGTAGCCGACCGTGCCGCAGCCGCGGATCACGAGGATGCAGCGCTCGTCGATGTTCAGCGCGGGATCGTTGATGCGGGCGTGGTAGTCCTCGGGGCCGTCGAACACGATCGCGCGCGCTTCGAACGTGTTCTCCGCGCCCGGCGCGGAAAGGTAGGTCCGGCGGAACGCGTCGCCCACCACCGACATCTTCATGATCGCGCTGTCGAAGAAGTTGCCCGACAGCACCATGAAGCCGGCGCCATGCTTGAGCGGCGCGTCGGGCGTACGGATCACGTCGCGGTCGGCGTCCTGCGCGGTGTCGGCGATCTCGCCGATCGCGCGGCCCGACACGGTCAGGCAGTCGCGTCGCAGCAGCCCCGCCGCATCGAGCTGGCGCAGCACGGCGGGCACGCCGCCGGCGCGGTGGAAGCTTTCGCCGAGGTATTCGCCGGCCGGCATGCAGTTGACGAGCAGCGGCACGGCTTCACCGAAACGCTGCCAGTCTTCCAGGCTCAGCTCGACGCCCATGTGGCGCGCAATCGCGATCAGGTGCGGCGGGCAGTTGGTCGATGCGCCGAGCGCGGACGCGACGACGATCGCATTCTCGAACGCCGCGCGCGTCATGATCGTCGACGGGCGCAGGTCTTCGCGAACGAGCTCGACCGCGCGCTTGCCGGTCGCGTAAGCCATCTGGCCGCGCTCGCGGTACGCGGCGGGAATGCTCGCACAGCCCGGCAACGACATGCCGAGCGCCTCGGCCAGGCTGTTCATCGACAGCGCGGTGCCCATCGTGTTGCAGTGGCCGATCGACGGCGACGAAGCCGTGGTCAGCTGCATGAAGCCTTCGTAGTCGATCTCGCCGGCGGCCAGCAGGTTGCGCGCATGCCAGATCACCGTGCCCGAGCCGACCCGCTTGCCCTCGTGCCAGCCGTCGAGCATCGGGCCGCCCGACAGCACGATCGCGGGCAGGTCGACGGTGGCGGCCGCCATCAGGCACGCCGGCGTGGTCTTGTCGCAGCCGGTCGTCAGCACCACGCCGTCCAGCGGAAAGCCGTGCAGCACTTCCACCAGCCCGAGGTACGCGAGGTTGCGGTCGAGCGCGGCGGTGGGCCGGCGGCTTTGCTCGGCCAGCGGATGCACGGGGAACTCCATCGGAATGCCGCCCGCATCGCGGATGCCGGCCTTCGTGCGTTCGGCCAACTCGATGTGGTGGCGGTTGCATGGCGCCAGATCGCTGCCCGTCTGTGCGATGCCGATGACGGGGCGGCCCGATTGCAGTTCCTCGCGCGTCAGCCCGTAGTTCATGAAGCGCTCGACATAGAGCGCGGTCATGTCTGCGTGCGCGGGGTCGTCGAACCATTCCTGGCTGCGCAGACGGCGAGGGGGGTGTGACATGGCAGGCTGTCTCCGAAGGGCCTTCTTGATTTTGCGTGCCGGATGGTACCGGTAACATCGATGGGATGTTAGCACGGGTTTTTTGCGTAGCGGAAGGGATTTCGTGTGCGCGTGGCGCAGATGCAGGCCAGGGGGCCGATGCGAGGCCGCGCACGTCGCGCGTCGGCGGGCGCCCGGCCGTCGGCCCGTCAGGCGCTTTCCCGCACGATGATCGTGTAGTCGATCCGGATGCTTTTCGATGCGGCCGGCTCGCCGCGGTCGCGCGCTTGCAGCGCCGCCAGCAACGCCTCGCCCGTGCGCAGCCCGATGCCGTACGCGTCGACCGACACGGTCGTGATGGTCGGGTGGCAGCAGGTCGCCACTTCGAAGTTCCCGAAGCCGGCCACTGCGATGTCGGCAGGCACTGACAGCCCGCGCCGATGACATTCCATGATCGCGCCGAACGCCGACATGTCGCTCACGCACATTACCGCGTCGGTGTCGGGCCAGCGCTCCAGCAGCGCCGCCATCGCCGGCCCGCCGTGGCTCATCGTGATCGGCGATTCGCCGAGCCGCACGACGCGCGGTTCGCCCAGGCCCAGCGCCTTGATCTCCGCCTGGTAGCCCTTGAGCCGATCGAGGCCGCGGCGATCGAGTTCGCTCGCACCGACGAGAAAGCCGATGCGCCGATACCCACGCTCGGCCAGGTGGCGCACCATCGCACGGGCGGCCCGCACGTTCGAGAAGCCCACGGCAGTATCGATCGGGCGCGTGGGCAGGTCCCACATCTCGACCACGGGAATCGCGGAGCGCTCCAATACCTTGCGCGTCGCGTCGGTGTGCTGCGACCCCGTCAGCGCGATGCAGCGCGGCTGGTGCCGCAGCATCGAACGGACCAGCCGCTCTTCACGTTCGAGGTCGTAGTCGGTGTCGCCGAGCAGCAGTTGCAGGCCATGCGGTTCGAGCGCATCGGTCAGGCCGCGCACGGTGTCCGAGAAGTTGGAGCTCGACAGCGACGGCACCAGTACCGCGACGAATTCCGAGCGCCCCGACGACAGCGCGCCGGCGGCGGCATCCGCCACGTAGCCGAGCCGGTCGATGGCCTCGCAGACCCGTGCACGCGTCTCGGCGGCCACGCTGTGGCCCGCGAGCACGCGCGATACCGTCATCTTCGATACGCCGGCGAGGCGCGCTACGTCGGACATGCGGGGCGGCCCGGCGGGCCGGACGGCGGTGGGGCTGGGCATCGGAATCGCGATCGGGAGAGAGCCGGAAAGGCTACATCATACCGGTGCGGCATATCGTTCAGGCACGGTCGCGGCGTGCCCGTCGCGGTGAGGGTCGTACTAGGGAAACCACGCGTCCGGCGACACTTGTACGTGTCTGTCGCGACGTGCTACCTTCGATTTTGTTACCGGTATCAACGTGCTGATCGCTCCCGTCGCCTCGCCGACTTTTTTTTGCCACCGAATGTTATCGGTAACATCGATGCGTCAAATGCACTCGCCGGTACGAAAAAGATCGACATAAACAGGAGACAGACCGATGCCATCCCTTACGCAGGCCGCTGCCGCACCGGCCGCGGCCGACTCGTCCGAAGACGCCCTTTATCGCAAGGTCATGCGGCGCATCCTGCCGTTGCTGCTGCTCTGCTACGTCGTGGCCTACCTGGACCGCGTCAACGTGGGCTTCGCCAAGCTGCAGATGCTCGACGACCTGAGCCTGAGCGACGGCGTCTATGCGCTCGGCGCCAGCATCTTCTTCTGGGGCTATTTCCTGTTCGAGATGCCCAGCAACCTGTTGCTGCACCGCTACGGCGCGCGCTTCTGGATCGCACGGATCATGATCACGTGGGGCATCGTGTCGTCGTCGATGGCGTTCATCGTGCCGCTCGCACAGTTCTTCCACGTGCAGACGACCACGATGTTCTACACGCTGCGCTTCCTGCTGGGGCTGTGCGAAGCGGGGTTTTTCCCGGGCGTCATCCTGTACATGAACTACTGGTTCCCCGCGCGGCGCCAGAGCGTGGCGATGTCGGGCTTCCTGGTCGCGATCCCGCTGAGCCTGACGCTCGGCAGCGTGCTGTCCGGCTGGCTGATGGAGCAGACGCACGGCTTGTCGGGCATGAGCGGCTGGCAGTGGATGCTGCTGCTCGAAGGGCTGCCGTCGATCGTGGTGGCGTTCATCGTGCTGGCGTGCCTGGGCGACGGCCCGCAGTCGGCGAAGTGGCTGTCCGGCGACGAAAAGGCGGTGCTGTCGCGCAACCTCGAAGCCGAGGCCGCGCACAAGTCGCACAGCATCGGCGCCGCGCTGCGCAGCCCGCGCGTCTGGCTGCTCACCTTCATCCTGCTGACCTTCAATACCGGCTTCTACGGGCTGGCGTTCTGGCTGCCGTCGATCATCCGCGCGTCGGGCGTGCAGAGCCCGCTGCACATCGGTGTGCTGACGGCCATTCCGTACCTGACCGCGATCTTCGCGATGGTGTGGAACGCGTCGCACTCGCGCAGGACCGGCGAGCGACGCCTGCATGCGGCGATTCCCGCGCTGATCGGCGGCGTCTTCCTGATCCTGAGCGCGGCGTTCGCGCACAACGTGGCGCTGTCGATCGTATTCCTGACCATCGCCACGTGCGGCATCCTCGCGCTGATGCCGATCTACTGGACCTTTCCGGGGCAGATCCTGTCCGGCACGGCCGCGGCCGCCGGCATTGCGCTGATCAACTCGGTGGGTAACCTGTCCGGCTTCACGGGCTCGATGATCACCGGCGTCGCCAAGCAGATGACCGGCAACATCAACAACGGGACCTACGCACTGGGCGCGTGCCTGCTGGTCAGCTGCGTGCTGATCGCGGCGATTCCGCGCGACATCCTGCGGCCGCCGGTGAGGCGGTAGGGCATTCGCACGACGTCAGGTCGCGGTGCGAGGCCTGCGCAACGGATGCGCCACGCGGCGAGTGGCCGGCGCGACACCCTGCTACGGCAGCGTCGCATCCGGGCGCTCACGACACGCTGCGTCGCATCCCTCGCACCTGCAACCAAATCGCGGATATCAGGAAATAAAGCGCACCGACTCCCGCGTAGCCCGCGATCTTGACGATCGCGGGCGGCATCGGCGCATGGCTTTGGACGATGAAGAACAGGCCGGCCAGTGCCGATTGCGCACCGCTCAGGATCATCACCCACTGTGCGCCGGCAAGCTTCCAGCGTCGCACGGCGGTGCCGAGCTGCATCGCGCCGGAGAGAATCGCCCAGACGCCGAACACCGTGAGCACCGCATGCATGCCCGCATTCAACGCCGGAAATACCGCCAGCGTCGTGACGGCGCTGATCGCGACGTTGAGCGCCTGCGTGCGGTTTGCCGCCATCCCGCCGCTGCGGGACAGGTCGACGAAATTGGCGAGCGCATCCCAGGCCGGATAAACCACCAGCAGGACCGCCGCGCCGGCCGCGCTCTGCCGGCCGACGGCAAACGCCAGCGCGACCCAGATCAGCGAGAATATCGCCCGGGAAAAGTAGTACCGTTTCAGCCATTGTTCGTCGGCAGGGGAACGAAATTCGGGGTAGCGGTCAGCCATTTGCACTCCTTTGTACATTGAATCGTCGTTCCGGCCGATATGCAGGGCTTCCGCCATGCGGATGCGGTGCCGCCCGGATCTCCAGTGCGCCGAGTATCGCAATCGCCCGGCCTTGCCGCTATCGGTCAGATGTCCGATGGCGACGTCCTCCGGTTGCCTGCACCGAGGCGGGCGCACTTCGCGCCGGGCCGGCTGCGGCGAGCCCCGAGCCCCGAGCCCCGACGCGCATGCGCATGCACGCCGCGACGCCGTCGCGTATGATCGTTTTCCCATCCTTGCAAACGTCCCGGCCCCGCCCGATGTCCGACGCCCAAGCCCGTCACGCCCTGCTGCGCATATTCGACGCCGTACGCGCGCTGGCCTTCATCGGCGACCTCAGCATGGGCCAGCCGACAGACCATTCGCCGCGCACCGGCTGGCTGGCGGCGCAGCTCGCGCACGCGGCACGATTCGACGCATCGGTGTGCGACACGGCGCGCGAAGTGGCGCTGTTGCGCTGGTCGGGCTGTACGGCGAACGCGGCGGGTTTCGCGCAGGTATTCGGCGACGACGTCGCGATCCGTGCCGCGATGCTCGAGGGCCGGCCCGGCATCGCCGAAGCGATCGGCGGGGCGGGCGTCGCGCTGATCCCGCTCGCACAGATCCATTGCGAAGTCTCGGGCGAGGTGGCGCGAATACTCGGTCTGTCCAGCGCGACGGAAACCGCGCTGCGGCATATCTTCGAAACCTGGGACGGCAACGGGCTGCCCGCCCGGCTCGTGCACGAACAGGTGCCGGCCGCCGTGTCGATCGTCGCGCTCGCGGGCGACCTCGACGTGTTCAGCCGCACGTACGGCATCGAGCGGGCCGTCGAACTGATCGGGCAACGCGCGGGGTCACGCTACCCGGCCATGCTCGTCGAGACGGCTGCGCGTGAGGCGCCGCGCTGGCTGGCGGCGCTCGAGCACATGGCGCCTGCCGACCTGGACGCCGCATTGGCCACGCCGGACATGCAGGGCGCGACGTCCGCCGAATTGATTGCAGACGTCATCGATCTGAAACTGCCGTGGATGACGGGTTTTTCGCGTTCGGTCGCCGCGACGGCGGCCGCGTGTTACGGCCGTCTCTCGCCGGACGAGGCGGCGCGCGAACGCGTGTACCGTGCCGGACTGATTCAGGGCATCGGCAGGGCCGCGGTGCCGAACGACGTGTGGAATCTGCCGACGCGGCTGCCTGCGAGCGCGTGGGAAAAGGTGCGGCTCGTGCCGTACTGGACCGAGCGCGCCGGCCGGCAGACCGGCGCGCTCGGCGAAGCCGCGGTGCTCGCGTCGTATGCCTATGAACGGCAGGACGGCTCGGGCTATTTTCGCGGCGCGCGCGAGGCGGCGCTGACGCTGGAGGCGCGCGTGCTGGCGGCGTCGCTGGCGTGGGTCGCGTTGCGCTCGGCGCGTCCGTGGCGCGCGGCGCTGAGCGATGCGGCCGCTGCCGGCCAGTTGCAGGAAGAAGTTGCGTGCGGCCGGCTATGCGGCGAAGCGGTGGCCGCGCTCGTGACGGGTGACGCGCCCTTGCTTCGGCGCACCGCCACGGGCGCGTCGCCCGCTGGCCCGCGCCTGTCCGCACGGGAAATCGACGTCCTGCGGGCGATCTCCCGCGGCGCGAGCAACAAGCAGGTCGCGCAGGCGCTCGCGATGAGTCCGAGCACGGTGCGAACCCATGTCGAGAAGGCGTTCCGCAAGCTCGAATGTTCGACGCGTGCCGCGGCGACCCTCAAGGCGTCGGCGCTGGGGTTGCTGTGACGCGCTCCGCGCTGCGGATTCGCCTTCGTGCGCGGAAGGACGGCCCGGCCTGCGCGGCCTTTGACGCTCCGCCCGTGCAGTGGTTTGTCCCGCTTGTCGGAAATGGCGGTCGTGCCGTTCAAGACGGCCAGTCGCTCACCCGTTTCCGGCGATCCGGGGCCGTTGCGTCGGTGTCGGCCCAGCCGTACCCCAACGCCGCGATCGCGAAGTAGACGGCGCCGACGGCTTCGCAGGAAAGCAGCGCGCCGGCCAGCGCCGTTCGCGCCCCATCCGGGATCGTTCGCGACGGCGTGCCGGCGTGCTTGCCGCGACGCACCGCGATGCCGATCCGAAACAGGCCCGACAGGATAGCGAGCACGCCGAACGCGCGGGGCAGGCCGCTCGCCAGTTCGACGATGAACAGCTGACGTACCGACATTGCAGTCATCCTCCCGGTTCGGGTAGTCACGTGACGTTGTCTATCCTGACACCCGATCGCTCGCGGCGCCATCGGACAAGTGACCGATGGCGCTCGCCGGAACCGATGCGTGGCGGCGCGCGATCGCCGTTACCGCGTGACCGCCGCTATGACATGCGCGAGAACACATCCGCGATGTGCCGATCGGGTTCGATATCGGTGAACGCATCGATATCGGCCATGACGTGAGCCGTCTCCGCGGACGCGAACGCGGCGTCCAATGCCGAGCTGTCCTTGAAGCGGCACATCGCCACGACGATCAGTTCGCTATCCTCACGTGCCGGGAAGAAAGCGTCGACGTATTCGAGTCCGTACGGTTTCCACGATTTTTCCACCAGCGGAATGTGTTGCTCGACGTAGTAACGGGAATCGAACCGCGTGCCCGCGGCTCGGCGATAGGAAACGACGAAAAACATGAAGGACCTCCAGGTCGGACTGCTACAGCGGCGAATGTCGATACGGGAGACGACTGGCGATGACGGGCGATCACGGCCGTTTGCGCGCCGGGCCGAAGGTCGGCCGGGCAGCGGCCGGCAGCGAGGTGGGCGCGGCGGGTGCACGAGCGAGCGAGAGGCCCAGCGCGGCGCCGATGGCGAGGAACGACGAGATCGACAGGAGTGCGACGATGAACGCATGCGCGATGGCCGCCGGGTCCTGGCGCGTGCCGAGCACCGTATAGAAAATTCCGCCGATGATCGCCACGCTGAGCGACGTGCTCACCTGCAGCGTCGAGCTGACGATGCCGGCGATCATGCCGGACAGCGCCGGTGCGACGCGTCCCGTCACCATGCGCATCAGGGTCGGCAGCGCGAGGCCTTGTCCGAAACCGATGACGAAGAGAACGGCGGCGAGCGGCACGGCAGCGAGCGGCATCCCGACCGGCGTGACGTCGATCAACCATGCGAGGCCGACGAGCCCGACGATCTCCAGGCTCATGCCGAACGGATTGACGTAAGCGCCGATGACACGCGAGCAGACAGGCGTCGACAGCGGCCCGAGCAGGAACCCCACGCCGAACGGCAGGAACACGAGGCCCGCGCTCAGCGCGTCGACGTGCAATGCATTCTGCAGATACACCGAGAACAGCAGGAAAAACGTGCCGATCGAGTACAGCAGCAGCGCGATCAGCAACGCCCGGCCCAGCCCCGGGGCTCGGAGCGCGGTCGGGTCGAGCAGCGGTGCGCCGCCGCGGCTGCCCAGCCGGCGCTCGTAGCGCCAGAAGCACCACGCGAGGGCCGGCACCGCGAGCAGCGACGCCCATGCCCATGCCGGCCAGCCCGCTTCGCGCCCTTCGATCAGCGGCACGATCAGCGCGCCCAGCGTCAGCATCGACAGCACGGTGCCGCGGAGGTCGAGCTTGCGCGCATGCTGCGCCCGCGTTTCCTTCAGCAGCGGAATCCCGAACAGGACGACCAGAATCGCCAGCGGCAGGTTGACGAGGAAGATCGTGCGCCAGCCCAGGTTCAACAGATTCAGCGAGATCAGAATCCCGCCCAGCGCCTGCCCGACCACGGCGGCGAGGCCGAACACCGCGCCGTACAGGCTGAGCGCGAGCGGCTTTTCCGATTCGGGGAAGATCGCCTGGATCGACGCGAGCGCCTGCGGCGCCATGATCGCGGCCGTCACGCCCTGCAACGCGCGGCCGACGATGAGCGTCCACGGCGAACTCGCGAGGCCGCACAGCGTCGAGGCGATCGCAAAGCCGATCAAGCCGAGGAAAAATACGCGCCCGCGGCCGAACAGGTCGCCCAATCGTCCGCCGGTGATCAGCGTCACCGCGTACAGGCCCGCATACGACGAAATGACGAGTTGCTCGGCCGACGACGAGGCGCCCAGTTCCGCGCGAATCGACGGCAGCGCGACATTGACGATGAAGAAATCCAGCGGCGGCAGGAACGCGCCGACGAGCAGGACCGAAAACATGGCCCAGCGACGCGGGTCGGGTGATACGGGGTCATTCCGTGACATGGACGGTTCTCCATACGGAACCAATCGGTTCCAAATTGGGTAAAAAAATATCAGTCGAGGATGCGCATCGTGCGGTCGACCAGCGCGAGCATGTCGTGCTCGGGGACGCCGGTTTTCCCCAGCACGCGCATGCCCTCGACCTGGCAGACGAGCAAACGCGCCAGCACCTGTTCGTCCTGCTCGGCGATCTCGCCGCTCGCCTGGCCGCGGACGATCGCGCCCGCATAGAGCTGCTGCAGGCGCCGGAACATGCGCCCGGTGCGTTCCGCGACATCGGCGTCGCGCGCGGCCAGCTCGGTGGTCATCGCGACCGCGAGACAGCCGCGCCGGCCGGCCTCGCCAACGGACAGCCGGGCGTAGCGCAGCAGCGAGTCGCGAATCGCGTCCTTCACGGGGCCGGGTTGCGACAGGATGTCGGCGGTCGCCTTGAGCCCGTCGGCCATGTACAGGTCGAGCGCCGCCAGCAGCAGCGCCTTCTTGTCGCCGAATGCCTTGTAGAGACTGCCGCGCGACAGGCCGGTGCCGGCGATCAGGTCGGGCAGGGACGCGCCTTCATAGCCGCGATCCCAGAAAACCTCCATCGCGTCGCGCGCGGCATCGCCCAGTTCGAATTCGCGCGGACGGCCCACGCCAGCCGGATTTGCCATTGATCGGTTTCGCAAACGATGCGGTGCCTGAAGTGGGATTCATTATATGGACCGATCGGTTCCGATGTCAACGTGCATGGCTTGACCGGGCACGGCGACGGCCGTCCTCGCGGACGGCCCGGATTCATCCGTTCAGTCGAGCCCGCCCTGGCACGGATTCCGGTATGGCCGCAGCCGCCGGTGGGGCGGTAGCGTGTTCGCCGTTCGTCGCGTCGCACGGCTGACGCACCGGCTGCGCCGCACGCCGATGCTCGTGGCACGCGCGGCCCGCGACGATCAACGCGGTGCCGCGCATCCCGTCGCCCGCCACCGGACCGGTCACGCACCCGACAGCCCGACGCACACCGGCGGGGTTCGATCGGCCCACGGCGCGGCGCGTTCGAGCTGGGCGGCGAGCGAGAACAGCAGCGATTCCGCGCCGAATGCCGCCGCGAAATGGCTACCGATCGGCAGACCTTGCTCGTCCCAGTAAAGCGGCACCGACATCGCGGGTTGGCCGGTCGCGTTGAACCACGCGGTGAAGGGCGAAAACCGGTGCGATCGATCGATGACTTCGCTCAACGATTGCGCGTCGTCCACCGTCGCGAGCGACGCCGGCGGCAGCGGCGGCATCGCGAGCGTCGGCGTCAGCAACACGTCGTAGCGCTCCATCAACTGGCCGAACGTCCTGCCCAATGCGTGGATCCAGTCGACCGCACCCGCATATCGCGCGCCGCTCACGTCGCCCTTTTCGCGCACGATGATGCGGGTGCGGGCCTCGATTTCGTCGTCGCGCACCGGCGCGCCGCGCTGATCGCCGATCATGTCGAGCAGTGCGCGCGTTTGTGCGCCGATGATCGTAAACACGCGGTCGTAGAACGCCGCCGAATCGACGGGACTGGCGAGCGGCTCGACGTCATGTCCGAGCGAGCGCAGCAACGCGACGGTATAGTCCAGCGCGGCCCGGCACGCCGGATGCAGCGGCCATGGCGGCGCCTGCTCGATCACGGCGATTTTCAGCGGCCGGGGATCGCGCTGCGTGGCCACGAGAAAACTGTCCGGCTGGCACGGCGCCGCATACGGCGCACCGGTATCCGCGCCCGCGGTCAGGTCGAGCAGCGCGGCGCTGTCGCGAACCGAACGCGTGATCGCATGGTTGATGCCCATGCCGGCCCATCCCTCGCCGATCATCGGGCCATTCGGCGTTCGGCCGCGCGTTGGCTTCAAGCCGAACACGCCGCAGCAGGACGCGGGCACCCGCAGCGAGCCGCCGCCGTCGTTGCCGTGCGCGAACGGCAGCACGCGCGCGGCAACGAGCGCGGCTGCCGCACCGCTCGAACCGCCTGCGCTGACGTGCGGATTCCACGGGTTGCGCGTCGTGCCGAAGCGCGCCGACGACGTGCAATACGACGTGCCCAGCTCCGGCGACAACGACGTTCCCGCGATCGGTATGCCCGCGCGCCGCAGGCGCGTCACCAGTTCGCCGTCGAAGTCCGGCCGATGATCGCCGAACACAAGCGATCCGTTCGCCATGCGTGCGCCGCGCACCGGCATGAACAGGTCCTTGATCAGCGTTGGGACGCCGGCGAGCACGCTTTCGTGCCCGGTGACGGACGACGCGGCCTGTCTTGCCGAGTCGTCGAGTCGTTCCGCCACCGCATTCAGCGCGGGATCCAGCGTATCGAGACTGGCTAGCACGGCGTCCAGCAATTCGGCGGGCTTCACTTCTTTCGCATGGACGAGCGCGGCGAGCGCGATGCCGTCGTGCGTGGCGATGAGCGTCTGAAAATCGTTCATGGGTCTATCGTTCAGGAACAGGAAAACGTGAAGGAGTCATTCGTCGTCGCGGCGGCGAAGCGCCGGCAACAACCACGACAACGCGGTGACGACCGTGCCCGACGCAATCGCGAACACCGCCGCGCGCAGCCCGCCGAAGGCCTGAGCACAGCCCAGCACGACGAGCGGGCTGACGAACTGGCCCAGATAGAGCGCGGCCGTGAAACCGCCCAGGCCGCGGCCACGCATCGCGAGCGACAGCCTGCGCATCAGCGGCAGGATGGCATTGGGCACCAGCATGCCGCCGCCGAAGCCGTGAATCACGACCGCCACGACGATGGCCGGCACCGTATGCGCGCGGGCCAGCAGCGTCAGCCCCACCGCGAGCAGCGCAAGTAGCACGACGTTGACGAAGCGGCGGCCGATCGCGTCGCGCAACCATGGCCACGCGATCGAGCCGGCGAGCGTCGACAGCAGGCCGGTGCCCGCGACCGCGCCGATCATCGTCGACGATCGCTGACCGATGTCGATCATCAGCTGCGGCATCTGCACGGGCACCACGAACGAACTGATCATGCCGATGCAGATCAGCCCGTAGCCGACCGCGAGCGTCGGCGCGAGCCGGTGTCCGGCCGACGGCGCGCCGCCGTCGCCTGGCTCGGCTGGCTGATCGTCGCGCAGCGGCTCCCACAGTACGGTCGCAATTGCCGGCACGAGCAGGATCGGCAACAGGTACAGATAGAACGGATAGCGCCACGCGTGCTCGCCGGCCGCACCGCCGAGCACGAAAAAAGCCGTGCCGACGATACCGATCGTGACGACCTGCCGGTTCACGTAGCGCACCCGTTGTTCGCCGCGCCAATAGTCGCCGATCAACGTCGTGCAGCAGGTCATCACGCAGGCTTCCGCTGCGCCGAGCGCGAACCGGCAGACGAGGATCGCGGTGAGGCTGTCGAGCCACGCCGGCGCCGCGCCGACGAGCCCGTACACGAGCGTCGCGAGCAACAGCAGCATCTTGCGTCCGACGCGATCGGCCAGCCAGCCGGCGAGCGGCGCACACAGCGCGATCGCGAGGGCGGGGCCCGTCGCGACGAGCGGGACGAGCGCGGCCAGCCGCGGGTCGGCCGGCACGAATTCGGCCGCGAGTTTCGGCTGGACTGGCGCGATCATCACCGCGCCCATCACGGTGAGACTACTGCCGAGCAGCAGCACGGCGCCCTGGCTCGCGCCGGCCTGTCGGGCGGCACGCATGCAGGGCGCGGTTTGCGTTGAAGCAAGCGGATTCATCGACAGCTCCCGAATCGGAACATCAGAACGACAGCGCGGCACGTAGCGCGATCTGGTACCCCTGCGCGTGGTTTTGCGCACCGAATTCCTTGTAGGCATGCAGCCATATCGCGGGCTTGCCCGGCTCGACGTAGCTGATCGCCGGGCCTAGCGCATTCACGCGCGCGCGGTTGCCGTCGACATTCGGGCCGTGGTCGTTGCCCAACTGACGCTCGATGTAGCCGCCCAGGCCCGCCGTGAACGGGCCGATGTGCTGGCCGAGCGCGAATTCCTGGCGGAACCCGGTGCCGCTTCGATAATTCGTTGCACGGTTGGTCGTGTTCTGGTCGATCTCGATGCTGGTCGAGATTTCGAATCCGCCGTCGGTGATGTATGTCGCGCCGATGATCGGCGAGAAGGTCCAGTGGTTGACGCCGGGATTGAAGAGCCGCGTGGCGCGATACGCGCCCGTCGGCGCCTGGACCTGCAGCGCGACGTTGACGAACAGGTTCGGCAGCGTCCATGCAAGGATCAGCGGCTGGAAGTCCGCATCGCCGATGTTGGTTGGATTGGCCGACATCGCGAGCGTGCCTGCGGGCGTCGGCACGTTCATGTGTCCGTTCAGGTTCAGGAACGGCACGACCGCGCCGAAGCCGACGTTCGCACCGAACAGTTTCGCGTTCGTCATCCGGATATACGCGACGCTCCAGGACGCGACCGTCAGCGAGAAGTCGGCGTTGCCGCCGTTGCGGATCGTGCGTGTCGAGTAGTACGCGAAGCGTGTGGCGAGCGTGCCGTTCGGCGTGGGCGGGGGCATGATGCCCGCGCCGAAATCGAATACGCCGAACGGCGTGATCGGTCCGTCGTTTTCGAGTGCCTGGGTGCGCGTGCAGGCGAGCGTGGCTGCCAATGCGCCGATCGCGACGGCGGCGGAGCGTGTGCGGCAGCGCCGCGTGCCGTGCGGACGTCTGAGGATTTCCATCGAGCCGTTCCCCGTACAGTTGAAATGTGTACGGAGTCTAGGAACGTCAAAATCCGGGGCGTTATCCGCTTTTGGTAATTATCGTGGGGGCCGTTTGAGCGTGTCGGACGGCAGTTCGCCGAACAGTTCCCGATAGTGCGACGCGAACCGGCTCAGATGCCAGAAGCCCCAACGGCACGCGACGTCGCTGACCGACGCGCTGGCGGGGGAATGTTCGCGCAGTTCGCGGCGCACCGCGTTCAGCCGCAGCACGCGCAGGTACCACGCGGGATGCGTGCCGAGAATTTCCTCGAAGCAATACTGCAGTTTGCGCCGGCTCGCGCCGACTTCGCGGCATACGTCGAGCACCGTCAGCGGCACACCGGGTCGCGACACGACGAGTTCGCGCACGCGATCGACCACACGGCGACGAGCGGACGGATCGAGCCGGACGCGGTGGTCGGCCGCTTCCATCGCGTGCGCCAGTTCGACCAGAATGGCGTCGTGCAGCGTCTTGCGCGTGTGCGGCCGCGCGAGCGGGCGCTCCGGCGTATCGGCCGCCCCGAAGCCGGTCATCAGCAATGCCGTCAGCGCATCATGGCGTGCTGCGGGGATCCGCAGGATGCGGGTTTCGCTCGACGCCATGCCGTCGCCGTCTTCGTCCCGATCGCCAAGCCACGCCAGTTGGCGCAGTGTGTCGCTGGGCACCGTCAGCAGTACGACGTCCTGATGGTCTGGCGTGCGTAGTTCCGGCAGCGACGTGCCGCCGGAGACGAGCAATGCCTTGTCGCGCAGCGGCGCGCCGCCGCAGAAGCCGGCGCCGGCGGTTTCCAGCGGGATGCTGAACGACGTTCTGCCGGCGCACTGGTTGCCGCGCTTGAGCAGCGCCCGATTGACGCGTTCGCGCAGCAATTGCATGCCGTCGAAGCGGATTTCGTGCAGCGTTCCATGGAACGGTCCGGGCGACAGTTGATCGAGCCGGATCGACCAGCCGTGCGTGCACTCCGCGTGGGTATCCACGTCCTGGCTGGCGAAGCGCCGGACCGACGGCAGCGTGTCGGGCGGGGTGTCGGCGACGCATACGGCGGACGGCAATGGAGCGGGATGCATGGCGAGTGGGGCGATGGACAAGGCGTCCGTCGACAATGCGCACACAATTTCTCGTTGGCAATGCGTTTTTACCCGGGGCTGCGGGCGCGATTGCGCCACGGACGGCGTGCCGGGCACGCATGATTCGGCACGGCGCCCACACGGATCGCTTCGTCGCGCTCGAACCCGCAAGGCACGCAAGCGGGAGCGGAGCACACAACGGGAAATCGAACGTCCGGCGACGCCGGTTCAGTCGAGCCCGCCCTGGCACAGGTACTTGATCGACAGATAATCGTCGAGCCCATAGCGCGAACCTTCGCGGCCGTAGCCCGATTCCTTCACGCCGCCGAACGGCGCGGCCTCGCTCGCGAGCGCGCCTTCGTTGATCCCGACGATGCCCGTTTCGAGCCGCGCCGACACGCGCGCGATGCGCCGCACGTCCTGCGTGTAGAAATACGCGGCGAGCCCGAACGGCGTGTCGTTCGCGGCATCGACCGCTTCGTCCTCGGACTCGAAGCGAAACAGCGCGGCGACCGGGCCGAAGGTTTCCTCGCAGGTCAGCTGCATGTCGGCGGTGGCGTCGGCGAGCACCGTCGGCGCGTAGTAGTTCGCGCCGAGCTCGGTCAGGCGCTTGCCGCCCGTCAGCACACGCGCGCCGCGTTCGACGGCGTCGCCGACATGGCGCGCGATCTTGTCGACCGCGCGCGCGTTGATCATCGGGCCGATCTGCGCGGCCGGGTCGGTCGCCGGCGCGACCTTCAGCGCGGCGACGCGCGCGGCGAGCTTCGCGGCGAACGCGTCGTAGACACCGGCCTGCACGTACACGCGATTCGGCGACACGCAGGTCTGCCCGCCGTTGCGGAACTTGGCGGCCATCAGCCCGTCGACCGCGGCATCGAGCTCGGCGTCGTCGAACACGATGAACGGCGCATTGCCGCCGAGCTCCAGCGACAGCTTCTTCAACGTCGCCGCCGATTCGCGCGCGAGCAGCTTGCCGACGGGCGTCGAGCCGGTGAACGTGATCTTGCGCACGCGGCCGTCGGCGAGCCAGTCGGCCGCGGCTTCGACGCCGCGTTCGCGCGACGCGGTGATCAGGTTCAGCACACCGGCCGGCACGCCGGCTTCCTGCGCGAGCAACGCGAGCGCGAGCGCGGTCAGCGGCGTGTCCTCCGCCGGCTTCGCGACCACCGTGCAGCCGGCCGCGAGCGCGGGTGCGATCTTGCGCGCGATCATCGCGAGCGGGAAATTCCACGGCGTGATCGCGGCGACGACGCCGATCGGCTCCTTCACCGCGCTCAACCGCTTGCCGCGCTGCTGCTGCGGGATCAGGTCGCCGTACGTGCGGGTCGCTTCCTCCGCGAACCACAGCACGTACGACGCACCGTACGCGACTTCGCCGCGCGCTTCGGCAAGCGGCTTGCCCTGTTCGCGCGACATCAGCTTCGCGAGATCGTCGGTGTGCGCGACGATCGCCGCATGCCAGGCGCGCAGGATCGCGGCGCGTTCGCGCGCGGGCGTCGCACGCCACGCGGGCAGCGCGCGAGCCGCCGCGTCGGTTGCCGCGCGCGCGTCGGCGGCGCCGCTGTCGGGTGCGTGGGCAACGGTCTCGAGCGTGGCGGGATCGGTGACGGCGAAGCGGCGGCCGTCGAACGCATCGCGCCAGGCGCCGTCGATCAGGTTGGCGGTGCGAACGAGTTCGGTTCGGGACAGCGTAAGCGGCATGACAGGTCCTTGAATGAAGCGGTTCGACGACGACGACGGCGGAGCGGGCGCGACTTCCCCCGCGCGGGCAGCGGGCTGCCGCGTGACGGGATGACGCACACCGGGTGTCAGTGACGTTCGCCGAACAGCGATTCGAGCGGGTAGTGCCGTTTGACGAACGGCGACTTGATGATCACGTAACTGAAATACTTCTCGATGCCGATGTTCTGCTCGAGCAGCCCTTCGACGATCGTCTGGTAATGGCTCACGCTGCGCGTGATGAACTTCAGCAGGTAGTCGTAGCCGCCGCTCGCGAGGTGGCATTCGACGATCTCGTCGACGTTGCGGATCGCCGCGACGAAGCGGTCGAAATCCTCGCGCCGGTGGTCGGCCAGCGTGACCTCGGTAAACACGACCTGCACGTCGCCGAGTTTCTCGAGCTGGATATGCGCGCCGTAGCCGCCGATGTAACCGGCCTTCTCGAGCCGCTTCACGCGGATCAGGCATGGGCTGGGCGACAGCCCGACCGCATCGGCCAGCTCGACGTTGGTCATGCGGCCGCGCTTCTGCAACTGGGAGAGGATGCGCAGGTCGATGCGATCCAGCTTGCTGTCCGTCATGTTCACGTGAGAAGGCAAAAATGGAATGTCCGGTTACTTTAGAGTCGAACGATGGCGGCCACAAGCCCGGCTTTCCCTTGGCCGGTCAGGCCGGCTGCGCGTGCGCGGCGTCGAGCGCGCGCTGCACGCCCGAATCGGCCAGCACGTCGTCGAGCGTCTTGCGCACGCGTTCGAACAGCAGGTCGAACTCGCCCGCGGTGAAACTCAGCGCCGGCGCGAAGCCGAGCACGCCGTCGCCGAACGCGCGGAACACCACGCCGTTCGCGTACGCGGCGGCCGCGATCTTGTCCGGCACGTTCAGCGCCGCGTCGAAGCGCGTCTTGTGCGCCTTGTCGGCCACCAGTTCGAGCGCGCCGAGCAGGCCGACCGAGCGGGCGTCGCCGACGAGCGGATGCGCGCGCAGCGCATCGAGCCCCGCGGCGAAGCGCGGCGCGAGCGCCTGGCCGTTCGCGAGCAGCCCGCCTTCGTGATAGAGCTTCAGCACCTCGAGACCGATCGCCGCGCTCACCGGATGCGCGGAATACGTATGGCCGTGGCCGACCACCGGCGAATCGGCGCGGTCGCCCGCGATTCCTTCGTAGATTTCGTCGGACATCAGCACCGCGCCCATCGGCGCATAGCCGGCGGTCAATCCCTTCGCGACGGTCATCAGGTCGGGGTCGACCCGTTCGGCTTCGCAGGCGAACAGCGGGCCGGTGCGGCCGAAGCCGGTGATCACCTCGTCGGCGACGAACAGGATGCCGAGGCGCCGGCACGCGTCGCGCATCGCCTTCAGCCAGCCGGCCGGCGGCACGATCACGCCGCCCGAGCCTTGCACCGGCTCGCAGAAGAACGCGGCGACGTTGTCCGCGCCGAGTTCGGCGACCTTCGCTTCGAGCGCGGCGACCGACGAGGCGATCAGCGCCTGCGGATCGTCGCCGAGCGGATGGCGGTACGGGTAGGGCGACGGAATATGGTGCTGGTCCGCGCGCGGCAGGTCGAAATGGCGGTGGAATGCCGGCAGCGCGGTGAGGCCGGCGCCGAACGACGACGAGCCGTGATAGCCGCGCTCCAGCGCGATCATCTGCTTTTTCGACGGGCGGCCGGTCGCGTTGAAATAGTGCGTGATGAAGCGCACCGCGGAATCGACCGCGTCCGAGCCGCCGAGCGTGAAGTACACGCGGTTCAGCGACGGCGGCGCGAGCGCGGCGAGCCGTTCGGCGAGCTCGATCGCCGGCTGCGAGCCGAAATGGAAATAACCGGTCGCGTAGGGCAGCTTCGCCATCTGGTCGGCGGCGGCCTTCACGATGCTGTCGCGGCCGTAGCCGACGTTCACGCACCACAGGCCGGAGAACGCGTCGAGCAGCGTGTGGCCGGCGGCGTCGCGCAGGAACACGCCGTCCGCGGATTCCAGCACGGTGACGCCGCGCGCTTCGTGCGCACGGTAATTGACGACGGGATGGATCAGGTGTTGACGATCGGCTTCGATCAGCGCGGCTTGGTTCATGGGAAGGCGGGACTCTCGTCAGGTGTCAGCGGTGAGTTCATGCTAACGGGCGAGAATTCCGCATGCGTCTTCAATTTGCGGCCCGAAACGTATGCGCGTGGCGTTTGCACGGGGTGCTTCGGCATTTTCTGCTGCGCGCCCGGCGGGCCGGGGCGCGCAGCAGGTCAGTAGCCGCGCGTGCGGTCGACGACGCCGATCATCGGCTGGCCCGCGCGATGGCGCGCGAGGTTCGCGAGCACCGCGTCGACCGCGGTGTCGGGCCGCGTCGCGCTGGCGATGTGCGGCGTGATGCGAATGCGCGGGTGCGTCCAGAACGGATGGCCGGGCGGCAGCGGTTCGGGGTCCGTCACGTCGAGGATCGCGCTGTCGAGGTGGCCGCTCGCGAGCGCCGCGAGCAGCGCCGCCGAATCGAGCTGCGGGCCGCGCCCGACCTGCACCAGCGATGCGCCGGCCGGCAGCGCATCGAACACGCGCGCGCCGAGCAGGCCGCGCGTGCTGTCGGTGAGCGGCAGCAGGCAGATCAGGATGTCGGTGCGGGCGAGGAACGCGTCGAGCGCCGCGTCCCCCGCGTAGCAGTCGACGCCGTCGAGCGTGCGCGGCGTGCGGCTCCAGCCGGCGCACGGGAAACCGAAGCGCCGCAGCGTGTCCAGCACGGCCTGGCCGAGCGTGCCGAGCCCGAGCACGCCGACGCGCCGCGACGCGGCCGCGCGCACGGGATGCTCGCGCCACACCTGGTCGCGCTGCTGGGCCGCATAGTCGAACAGGTCGCGATGAATCGTCAGCACGGCCTGCGTCACGTATTCGACCATCCCTTCGACGATGCCCGGCTCGATCATCCGCACGACGGGGATGTGCGAAGGCACGCGCGACAGGTCGAACTGGTCGATGCCGGCGCCGACCGAGAACACGACCTCGAGATTGGGCAGCAGCGCGGCCGGATCGTCAGGCGGCTGCCATGCGGCGAGATAGCGGACGGCTGCGGCGTCGCCGAGGTCCGGCCAGATCCGGAACGGCAGATCGGGCGCCTGTTGCGCGAAGCGCGCCGCCCACTGCGCGCCGCGCACCGGGTCGGCCTTGTAGAGGAAGCTCATCGTGCGCGCCCCCTCAACCGAGCGCCTGGTTCACGATCGCGAACGGGCGCAGCGCCGGGTCGCGGGCCGGCGGCGTGCCGCGCGCCATCGCGACGACGGTATCGACGCGCGGCAGCCCGAGCCCCTGCAGCCAGTCGGACAGCCCGCTGTCGCCCGGCACGTCCAGCCGCACGAACATGCCCTCGTGCAGCGCGAGCCAGTGGCTGATCAGCGCCTGCGCGCGCAGCGCATCGGGCGCGACCACCGGGCCGATCACGTGGCCGCGGCCGAAGCGGCGGAACAGCGCGAAGCCGAGCAGTTCGCCGTCGCGATCGAGCGCGATGCCGTTCGCGACGTCGAGCAGCGCGTCGATCACCGCGCCGCGCTCGTAGCCGGCCGCGCGCGAGGCGAGCGCGGCGAGGCGCGGCCCGTCGTTGGTGCCGAGCGGGCGCAGCCGCTCGCCGGGCGGCAGCGAGATCAGCGGCGGCTGGAACGCTGCGCCCTGGTGCTGATCGACCGTGCCGATCGCTGCGAAGCCGAACTTCGCGTAGAGCGGTTCGCCGGACGGCGTCGCATGCAAAAACACGGTCCGCTCGCCAAGACTGTCGACCACGCGGGTCATCAGCTCGCGGCCGATGCCGCAGCCCTGGCGCTCGGGCGACACGATCACCATGCCGAGGGACGCATGCGCGTCGTCGAAGCGCCAGCCGAGCGCGGTGCCGACGACGCCGGATTCATCCTCGGCGACGAAGCCGCCGCCGAGCTGGAACGCGAAGCGCCAGTCGTCGATGCGGTGCGGCCACTTGACGGCTTCCGACAGCCGATGCGCGGCGGGCAGGTCCGTTTCGGTGAACGGGCGATAGGTAAGCGTGCGGGAAGGATTGAGGTCGGACACGCCGGACTCCGGATGGGTGGAAATGACAGGTCGACTCTGCCAGCGCGGGTGCGGCGCGGATAGGACGATTCGCCTGTTTTCGGGGCACGGCGGCCGCTCGCGCACGATCGATGCAAACCCGCATGATCGGCGCGCGCGAACGCGCGGATCGTGCCGGCGCGGCCGGCCAATCCGGCCACTCCTGCTGTGGGAATGCCTCTACGATGCATGCACGGCGGCGCTGCCGCCGCCGAAGGGCCGCACCGGCAGGCGCGCCCGCCGCGGTGGCGCGGTGCTCATCGGCCGGCGCCGCGGCGCCACGCCCGATCGCGCCGCAGATCGTGCTGCATGTGCCGGGCAACACGCGGCGATTCTGCGTTTTGAGCGGCGCCGAACGATGCGCGAACGACTTTTTGCCCTGATTCAATTTCGTTGAACCCAGCCCATCCCCGGCCCTGCCGGGGCTTCACACCGACAGGACCCGACCATGATCCAGTTTGAACCGAAGTACATCACCTTCGACTGCTACGGCACGCTGACCCATTTCCGGATGGCCGAGACGGCGCGCGAAATCTATGCGGACCGGCTGTCGCCGGCCACGATGGAGGCCTTCGTGCGCGCGTTCGCCGCCTATCGGCTCGACGAGGTGCTCGGCGCGTGGAAGCCGTACCGCGACGTCGTCGTCAACGCGATCCGCCGCACCTGCGCGCGGGTCGGCGTGACGTTCGACGAAGCCGAGGCCGAGCTTTTCTATCATGCGGTGCCGACCTGGGGCCCGCATCCGGACGTGCCGGCCGGGCTGTCGCGGCTCGCGACGAAGTACAAGCTCGTGATCCTGTCGAACGCGATGGACGAGCAGATCATGAGCAACGTCGACAAGCTCGGCGCGCCATTCCATGCGGTGTTCACCGCGCAGCAGGCGCAATCGTACAAGCCGCGGATGCAGGGCTTCGAATACATGTTCGACAAGCTCGGCTGCAAGCCGGAGGACGTGCTGCACGTGTCGTCGAGCCTGCGTTACGACCTGATGACGGCCGAGGATCTCGGGATCAAGCACAAGGCGTTCGTGAACCGCGGCCACGAGCCGGGCACGCCGTTCTACAACTATTACGAAGTGTCGGACATCGGCCAGCTCGCGACGCAGCTCGGGCTGTAAGCCGGTTCGTCGATCGCCATGACGTGACGGGACGCGGCCGCGAGGCCGCCGGAGCCCGTCGCGTCCCGGTGCGCGTTCGATCAGCGCACGAAGCGAGGGTAATTACCGATATTGAATCGTTCAAGGCCGGGCCGCCCGGGCCGATATATGTACCGAACGGTTAATATTGCGAGGCCCCCGCATGAAGTTGTCCACCAAACTGCTGATGCTCGTCGTCGCGGCGCTGCTCGGTATCGTCCTGCTCGCCGCGTTGTCGCTGCATACGCTGCGCGACGCGCTGATCGACAGCCGCCGCGAAGAGATCGTCATTCTGCTGACCAAGGCCGAGCACCTGGTCGATTCGTATCGCGCGATGCAGACGAGCGGCACGCTCACGCAGGAGCAGGCGCAGCAGCAGGCCAAGGCCGCGCTGGCGGCGCTCAACGCGAATTCGAAGAGTTACTTCTGGGTCACGACGTCCGACGGCGTCAACCTCGTCCATCCGAACGCGAAGTTCATCGGCACGCGCGCGAAGGGCAACCGCACGACCAGCGGCATGACCGACAGTGAGGCGTACCGCGCGGGCATGGCGCAGGCGCATTTCGCGCTCGTCGACGTGCTGATCAAGCGCAGCCCCGACGCGGACCTCGAGCCGAAGCTCCAGGGCGTGGTCGCGATTCCGGACTGGGACTGGTGGATCGGCACGGGATTCTTCTACGACGACATCAATGCGGCGTTTACCCGGCTCGCGACGGTGCTGGGCGCCGTCACGCTCGTCATCGCCGCGGCGCTCGCGGCGATTGCGTGGGGCGTGCTGCGCAGCGTCAGGCGCACGCTCGGCGGGGAGCCCGCGCAGGCGGCGCAGATCGCGGCCCGCATCGCCGCCGGCGAACTGGACGTGCAGTTCGATACGGCGCACGCCGCGCCCGGCAGCCTGCTCGTCGCGCTGGGCGACATGAAGGCGCGGCTGACCGACACCATCGCCGAAATCCAGACCACGACCCACTCGATCGCCACCGGCACCGGCGAGATCGCGCAAGGCAACCTGGATCTGTCGCAGCGCACGGAGCAGCAGGCCGCGTCGCTGCAGGAAACGGCCGCCAGCATGGAGCAGATGACGTCCACGGTCAAACAGAACGCCGACAACGCACGCCAGGCGAATGCACTCGTGACCCAGGCGAAGGATGCGACCGAACTGGGCGGCGCCGCCGTGCAGGCGGTCGTCGAGACGATGCGGCAGATCTCGGACGGATCGGTGCGGATCGCCGACATTACCGTCGTCATCGAAAGCATCGCATTCCAGACCAACATCCTGGCGCTCAACGCCGCGGTGGAAGCCGCGCGGGCCGGCGAGGAGGGGCGCGGGTTCGCCGTCGTCGCATCGGAAGTCCGCTCGCTCGCGCAACGCAGCGCCGCGGCCGCGAAGGACATCAAGGGATTGATCGACGCGTCGGTCGAGCGGGCCGGCAGCGGCAGCCGGCTCGTCGAGACGGCCGGCGAGCGGATGACCGAGATCGTTCGGTCGATCGACCGGGTGGCCGACATCATGGGCGAGATTTCGGCGGCATCGGTCGAGCAAAGCACTGGTATCGAACAGATCGGGCTGGCGGTCGCCCAAATGGACGAAGTCACCCAGCAGAACGCCGCGCTTGTCGAGCAGGCGGCCGCCGCCGCATCGTCGCTGGACGAGCAGGCGGCGCGCCTGCGGGCCGCCGTGTCGGTATTCCGGCTCGCTGCGTGACGGCTTCGTGCCGTCCGCGGACAGCCGGCGCATCGTTCAACCTCCTTCACGCAGCGCCGGCGCACGCCCGGCGTGCGCGCCGGCATGCCGGTGACGGACGCGTCGCCGCACGGGATCACCACGGTTCCTGACGGCTGCACGGCTCGCGTGTGCACGGTCGCCGGCCAGTCCCGTCCTCTTCCTGCCTTCTCGCCAAGCTGCTCCGATCGAGCGGCATTCTTCTGAACTTTCATCCGCGACGTGCCGTCGCGACCGTCACCGCCGACGCCCGTGCATGCGGCGATCTGCCGCACCGCGCGGCGCGTTTCAGCCGTCGTCGGCATGCAAGCCCCCATTCGATACAAACGTGCGGTTTGCGCGAGTCAAACGCGCGCCGGATGCCGAACGGGCAATTTTGTCGACGCAATCTGCGGCGGCTGCGGCCTTACGATTTCCTGCATCGACACGGGTTCGGCAGCCGCCGCGACACACCGCCGGGCACACGGCGACACGGATGCGCATGCAGCAATTCATGCTGCGCGGGCGGCTCAAAACGGTCGATTCGTATCGTGCGGGCCGCCCGAATCGCGACAAACCGCATTTTGGCGATGCTTAAATGAATTGCATGTGTACGACGTCGCGTCCGCCACCAGCAAGCGGACGCAGCGGGATTGAACAACCACGCTGGACCCTTGGACCCACTTTCCACAGTCAGGAGCAGTTCGGATGAGCGACGATATCGACAACGGCGGCAAGGGCGGCTTCACGCGCCGCGACATGATGAAGGTCATGGCGGCGGGCGGCATGATGGCCGCCGGCGCCGGCGGACTGCTGATGACCCCCGACTCCGCCTTCGCCGCGCCCGCGCCGAAGCGCGGCGGCAAGATCAGGGTCGCGAACGAAGCCGGCTCGACGGCCGATACGCTCGACCCGGCCAAGGGTTCGACGGGCGCGGACTATACCCGCTTCTTCATGTTCTACAGCGGCCTCACGCAGCTCGATGCGAGCCTGACGCCGCAGATGAACCTCGCCGAGTCGCTGCAGACGACCGATGCGAAGACCTGGATCATCAAGCTGCGCAAGGGCGTCACGTTCCACGACGGCAAGCCGGTCGGCCCGGCCGACGTGGTGTATTCGCTGATGCGCCACAAGAACCCGGCCACCGCATCGAAGGTCAAGCCGCTCGCCGAACAGTTCGCGGAGGCGAAGGCGACCGGCCCCGACGAAGTCACGTTGACGCTCGCCAGCGCGAACGCGGACCTGCCGGTGATCCTCGCGACGCCGCAGCTCGTGATCGTCAAGGACGGCACGACCGACTTCAGCACCGGCATCGGCTGCGGCCCGTACAAGCTCAAGTCGTTCAAGCCGGGCGTGTCGACCGTCGGCGTGCGCAACGACAGCTACTTCAAGCCGGGCAAGCCGTATCTCGACGAGATCGAGCTGATCGGCATCAGCGACAGCGCCGCGCGCCTGAACGCGCTGCTGTCGGGCGACGTGCACCTGATCAACGCGATCGATCCGCGCTCGACGCAGCGGGTCTCGTCGACGCCGGGCTACGCGCTGAAGGAAACCAAGTCGGGCCTCTATACCGACCTGATCATGCGTAGCGACAACCCGATCGTCGCGAACCCCGATTTCGTCGAAGGGATGAAGTACCTGTTCGATCGCGAGCAGCTTCGCACGGCGGTGTTCCGCGGCTATTCGGTGATCGGCAACGACCAGCCGATTCCGCCGGGGCATCGCTACTTCAACGCGTCGCTGCCGCAGCGCGCGCACGATCCGGACAAGGCGAAGTTCCTGCTCCAGAAGGCCGGGGCGCTCGGCGCCACGCTGCCGCCGATCTATGCGACGTCCGACGCGAACGGGTCGATCGAAATGGCCGTGCTGCTGCAGCAGGCCGGCCAGAAGATCGGGCTGAACCTGCAGGTCAACCGCGCGTCGCCCGACGGCTACTGGTCGAACCACTGGATGAAGCATCCGCTCACCTTCGGCAACATCAACCCGCGCTCGAGCGCCGACGTGCTGTTCACGCAGTTCTTCAAGTCGGATGCGCCGTGGAACGAGTCGGGCTGGAAGAACGCGAAATTCGACCAGCTGCTGCTCGCCGCGCGCTCGGAAACCGACGACGCGAAGCGCAAGCAGATGTACGGCGACATGCAGGTGATCGTGTCGCAGCAGGGCCGGGTCGGCATTCCGGCGTTCATCAGCTTCCTCGACGGGTACGACAAGCGGCTCGCGGGCCTCGGTTCGATCCCGACCGGCGGGATGATGGGCTTCATGTTCGCCGAGAACGTGTGGTGGAACGCATGACGTTGTGGTTGGCCGCCGCCGCGCGGCCGGTGCGGACCCCCGCGCCGGCCACGCGCGGTTTTTTCGGGAGTGTCGCTCCATGAACCGAATTCTTATCGGGCTGATCGGCCGGCGCGTCGCGGTCACCGCGCTGACGCTGCTGATCGTGTCCGCGATCATCTTCACGATCACGAACCTGCTGCCGGGCGACGCCGCGCAGGCCGCGCTCGGCCAGTCGGCGACGCCGGAGACGGTCGCCGCGCTGCGTCAGCAGTTCGGTCTCGACATGCCGGCGCACGTGCGTTACGTGCACTGGCTCGGCGGGCTGC
>NZ_JACFYV010000129.1:0-18949 GCF_016759955.1 Burkholderia sp. KCJ3K979 | reverse complement strand
TCGCAGGCCGTGCGCGAGATCCTCGAAAACGAAGGGATCGACGTGCAGCTCGACGCGAACTGCCTGAACGCGCGCCGCGACGGCGACGGCATCGTGGTCGGCCTCGACTGCGCGGGCGGCGGCCGCGAGGTCGCGGGCTCGCACCTGCTGCTCGCGGTCGGGCGCGTGCCGAACACCGACGATCTCGGGCTCGACCGCGCGGGCATCGCTACCGATGCGCGCGGCTACATCACCGTCGACGAGCAGTTGCGCACCAACGTGCCCGGCATCTGGGCGCTCGGCGACTGCAACGGACGCGGCGCATTCACGCACACCGCCTACAACGACTACGAGATCGTCGCGGCCAATCTGCTGGACGACGATCCGCGCAAGGTGTCCGACCGCATCACGGCCTACGCGATGTACATCGATCCGCCGCTCGGCCGCGTCGGCATGACGCTCGCGGAAGCGAAGCAGACGGGCCGCCGGCTGCTGGTCGGCACGCGCCCGATGACGCGCGTCGGCCGGGCGGTCGAGAAAGGCGAAAGCCAGGGCTTCATGAAGGTGATCGTCGATGCGGACAGCCATGCGATCCTCGGCGCGTCGATCCTCGGCGTGACCGGCGATGAAGTCGTGCACGGGATGCTCGACGTGATGACCGCCGGCGCGCCGTACACGACGATCAGCCGCGCGATGCATATCCACCCGACCGTGTCCGAGCTGGTGCCGACGCTGCTGCAGGATCTGCATCCGGTCGAATGACGCACGGCAGGCGGGCGGCCGCGCATCCGGTTCCATCGGTGTGCGAAGATGGCCGCTCGCCACGCCATCCGGGAACGCCATGGACCGCCTGCAAACGATGCAGATCTACGTACAGATCGTCGAACGCGGCAACTTCACGCAGGCCGCCGACGCGCTGCAACTGCATCGGCCGGCCGTCACGAAAGCCGTGCAGCAGCTCGAACAGGAGCTCGGCGTCCGATTGCTGAACCGCAGCACGCGCCGCGTCAGCGTGACGGCCGAAGGCGAGGCGTTTCATGCGCGCTGCGTGCAACTGCTCGCCGGCATCGACGATGCGTTCGCATCGTTCCCCAAGCAGCGCGCGGTGCCGAAAGGCCGGCTGCGGATCGACATTGCGCTCGCGCTCGCGAAGACGATCGTGATTCCGGCGCTGCCCGACTTCCAGCAGCGCTATCCGCAGATCGAACTCGTGCTCGGCGCGAGCGACCAGCCGGCCGACCTGATCGGCGAAGGCATCGACTGCGTGGTGCGGGTCGGAACGCTGAAGGATTCGAGCATGATCGCGCGCACCGTCGGCGCGGTGTCGATGGCCACGTGCGCGTCGCCCGCCTATATCGCGCGCCACGGTTTGCCGCGCACGCTCGACGATCTGCGGACGCATCGCGCGGTCAACTTCTTCACCGGCCACAACCGCCGCGTGCTCGAATGGACGTTCCGCCCGCACGGCGAAACCGTCGCGGTGAAGCTCGCGAGCAGCCTGCTCACCGACAACTCGGAAGCGCTGCTGTCGTGCGGGCTCGCGGGCCTCGGCATCGTGCACGCGTTGCGGCCCGCGTTGCAGCCGAGCATCGACTCGGGCCAGTTGATCGAGCTGCTGCCCGGCGTGCCGGCCGTGCCGAAGCCGGTGTCGGTGCTGTACCCGAACCGCGCGCATCTGCCCGACAAGGTGCGTGCGTTCATCGACTGGCTGACCGAACTGTTCGCGCGGCGTTATCCGGCGTAGCGGCGACCCGGTAACCGATCGAGCGCTCCAGGTACCGCGCCAGTTGCTCGCGGGAAAACGCCGGCTGCTCGATGCCGCTGCCTTCGAGAAATTCGATCACGTTGCGGCAGTCCCATACGTAATTGTTCTGATACAGCTCGGCCGTGCTCATGCCGTCGCGAATGTTGTCGTCGAACAGGCTCAATAGCGGATAGAGCGGCGCGTCGATATCCGTCTTCCACGCATCGAGCCATGCGCGGTACGGAACGACCCGGAACCGCATGCCGAAGTAGCGCTCCAGGCGCGAGAAGAATTCCTTCAGCGTCATGTCGGTCTCGGGCGAGTTGATCAGGTTGAACTTGCGGCCCAGCGCGGCCGGATCGCGCGAAATCCGCGCAATCGCCTTCGTCATGTAATCCACGCTCGTCAGCCCTTCGCGCAGGTCGTTCAGGTCGGGCACGGTGCCGAGCGCGATGCACGTCTTCACCAGCCGGCCCCACCATTGATAATCCGCGCTCACACCGGTCTCGCCATGAAACGTCGCGTAGCCGAGCCGAAAAGTCATCAGTGGCAGGCCGCGTTGTGCGGCTTGGTCGGCCATTTTCTCCATCACCCATTTGCTGCGCGTGTAGCCGATATCCTCGAGCACCGCCGGCAGGTTCTGGTCGATGTCGTCCGCTTCGGTCATCACGGTCTTGCCGGTGAAGCGATGCCCCCAGCTGTACACCGAGATCGTCGACAGCAGGATCAGCGCCTTGGTTCGCCGGTGTCCCGCGAAAGCAAGGATCTGCGTCAGGCCGTCCACGTTGATCTTCTTCATGTACGAATACGGCTGGATGAAATTGACCGCGCTCGCGGAGTGGTATACGACGTCGATTTCGTCGGCCAGCGCTGCATAGTCGTGCTCGCCCAGGCCGAAGCGCGCGTGCGTGACGTCCCCCGCCCACACGCGGATGCGCGATCGGTCGTCCGGGCCGAGGCTCACGTCGTACGCGCGCAGTTTTTCGTCGATCCGCGCGCGCGCCGCCGCCGCATCCGGCGCGCGCACCAGGCAATGCACGACCGCCGACGTCGTCGCGAGCAGCTCGGCCAGCAGATGGACGCCGACGAATCCCGTGGCGCCCGTCAGCAGGATCGTGCGCGGGGCCGCTAGCAACGCGTCGTCGAAGGGCCCGCTGAAATCCGCCTGCTCCGGCACGCGGATATCGTTCTCCAGCGCATACACCGGCTCGCGCTCGATCACGAGCGCCGTCGTCGCGGCACGCCGCTCGATCTCGCGTGCGAGCGCTTCCACCGACTGGTGCTCGTACACGTCCCGGATCAGCATCTTCGTCCCCACCGCATCCGACAGCGCCCTCGCGAGCTTCGCGGTCAACAGCGAATTGCCGCCGATGTCGAAGAACCGATCGGTCTTGCGAAACGACGCATGGCCGATCAACGCGGCGAATGCATCAGCGACGATCCGCTCGACGGCGGTGTACGGCTCATGCTCCGTCCGGTCGCGCGGCGCATCGCGGTAACGACGTTCAAGTGCGGCGCGATCGGTCTTGCCGTTCGCCGTCACCGGCACGTCGTCCAGCAGCACATGGCCGACCGGCCACATGTAATCGGGCAACGCTTGCCGCACGCTCGCCTTCAGCGCCTCGATCACCCGTGCAGGCGGCGCAACCGGATCGCGCGGCACGACGAACGCGACGAGTTCCGTCTCAGCGCTGGCCGCGTTGGGCAACGCCAGCACCACCGCCTTGCGTACCTCGCCGGATCGGACAAGCGCGGCCTGAATTTCGCTCAGCTCGACCAGATTGCCGCGAATCTTGACTTGATCGTCGAGACGCCCGAGGAACTGGATCGCGCCGTCGTTCAGCCAACGCCCGAGATCGCCCGTGTGATAGATGAGCCGATCCGTCTGCCGCGGATGCGGACGGAATTTCTCGCGCGTCAACGCAGGATTGCCCAGATAGCCACGCGCCAGGCCCGGGCCGCCGATACAGATCTCACCAACGTCGCTGCCCGTCACCGCTTCCCCGGCGTCGTTCAGGATCAGGATTTCCGTATCGCCGACCGGCCGCCCGATCGAAGCGGGACGGCCAAGCGTCGCGCTCGGCACGACGTGACACGTCGCGAAGATTGTCGCTTCGGTCGGCCCGTAGTAATCGATCACCGTGTAATGGACCCCGTCGGTATCGACCGGGCCCAGCTTTTCGCCGGCCGTGAACAGATACTTCAGCTTTAGATCCGCCGGCTGGCCGACACCGACCACATCGGCCACCATCACGGTGGGCACGTAGGCGTGCGTGATCCCGTGACGGGCAAGGAAAGCCACGAGCGCGTCCGCGTCGAGCCGCGTTTCGTCGTCCGGCAAGAACAGCGTCGCGCCCGCGCAAAGCGTCGACCAGATTTCCCACTGCGAGACATCGAAGCCGAGGGCCGCCATCAGCGTCGCGCGGCTCGCCGCATTCATCTCGAAGCGCGTGTTGTGCCAGTCGACGAGTGCCGCCACGGCGGCGTGTTCGACGATCACGCCTTTCGGCGCGCCGGCGGAGCCGGACGTGAAGATCACGTAGATCGCGCCGTCGCGTGCATCGGCGAGTGGCGGCGCGCACGCGTCGTCGTGCGCCGGCCGTCGTGCGGACAGCTCCGCCACGCTCGCAAACGGCATGGCCGCATCGCGAGGCGCCGCGCGTGTCGTCAATACCAGCGCGGCATTGCATTGCTGCAGGATGTAGTGTTTGCGGGCCGCCGGATAACGGTCGTCGATCGGCACATAGGTTGCACCGGCCTTCAGGATGCCGAGGATGCCGACGACGAATTCCGCGTTCCTCGACGCCTCGATCGGGACCAGGCTGCCGCTTCCGATTCCTCGCGCCTGCAACGCGCAGGCCACCGTGTCGCTCCGACTGTCCAGTTCCCGGTAACTCATGCGGGCGTGTTCCGACACCACGGCCGGCGCATCTCCGTCACGTGCCGCACGGAACCGGAATTTTTCGAGCACGTTCAATTGCATAGTCATCCTCTTTATTCCTCACGTCGACAAGCGTAAATCTCAATATAGAGCGGCGCGCATAAAAGGCAATTCACTGGTGAACGCCGTCAATGCAATGTCGTTGGGCACGAAGCGTGTCGTCACGCGCGGCGAAACGATGACGACGTTTGATGCATTCGACGCAGCATTCGACGATGTGCCGAGTGTCGCGATGCAAGTTGCCGAACCAGCGTAGTGCATCGAACCGCGCCCGGCCCCCGCGCTCGTTCATCCCTATTGTTATTCGTCAAATAACAATCAATGATCCGGCCGCGCGTTTATCCGGTGCGGGCGCCCGCCTACGATGCTGCTTCATCGACACCCGTTCATCGAAGGAGCGCTCCATGACCCGCATCGTTCGTTTCCACCGCATCGGCGGCCCCGAAGTCCTGCAGATCGACAGCGTCGACGTGCCCGCGCCGGGCCCCGACGATATCCAGCTACGCGTGAAAGCGATCGGCGTCAATCGCGCGGAAGTCATGTTCCGCAGCGGCCAATACACGTTCATGCCGCGCTTTCCGGCATCGCTCGGCTACGAGGCGTCGGGCGTGGTCGCGGCGGTCGGCCGCAACGTGACGGCGTTCGCGGAAGGCGACGCGGTGAGCGTCGTGCCGGCCTTCTCGTTCGCCGACTACGGGATGTACGGCGAAGTGGTCAACGTGCCCGCGCGTGCGGTGGTCAAGCACCCGGACAGCCTGTCGTTCGAGGAGGCGGCCGCGACGTGGATGATGTTCGTGACGGCCTACGGCGCGCTGATCGAACTTGGCGGGCTCCAGCGCGGCGAGGCGGTGCTGATCGGCGCCGCGTCGAGCAGCGTCGGGCAGGCCGCGATCCAGGTGGCGAATCGGGTCGGCGCGGTGCCGATCGCGCTGACGCGCGGCGAAGCGAAGCGCCAGGCGCTGCTCGACGCGGGCGCGAGGCACGTGATCGTCGGCAGCCCCGCCGACCTGCCGCGGCAGGTGGCGGAACTCACGGGCGGCATCGGCGCGCGCCTCGTGTTCGATCCGGTCGGCGGCCCCGATGCGGCGAACCTGCTGCGCGCGCTCGCCACCAACGGCACGTTCTTCCAGTACGGCGCGCTCGATACGCGCGACATCCCTGTGCCGCTGATGGACCTGCTCGCGCGCCACCTGACGCTGCGCGGCTACGAGCTGTTCGAGATCACCGGCGACGCGCAACGGCTCGAACGCGCGAAGCGCTTCATCGTCGACGGCCTCGCGGCCGGCACGCTGAAGCCGCGGATCGATCGTACGTTCACGTTCGACGACATCGCGGATGCGCACCGCTACATGGAAGCCGGTGCGCAGGTCGGGAAGATCGTCGTCACGGTTTGAGCCGTTGCCCGAGCCGCCCCCATGGCGAGCGGCGCGCGTCGCTCGTCAGCTTTCGAAATACTGCGGCCGGTCGATGTCGGCCAGCAACCCCGGCTGCGTCGGCGCCCAGCCGAGCGATGCCCGCGTGCGCTCGCTGGTTGCGGGCGCATCCATCCCCGCAAATCTCGCGAACCAGCCGAAGTGCTCGCCGGCTTCCGCCGCCGACTTCGCGACGACCGGCACGTTCAGCCGCCGCCCGATCACCTCGGCGATCTCGCGAAACGGCACGCCCGTATCGTCGACCGCGTGATAGCGCGCGCCGGCCGCGCCGCGCTCGATCGCGAGCCGATACACGCGCGCCGCGTCGAGCCGGTGCACGGCCGGCCAGCGGTTCGCACCGTCGCCGATGTATGCCGCCACCCCTTTCTCCCTAGCGAACGCAATCAGGCGCGGCACGAACGCGTGATCGCCGTCGCCGTGCACGGACGGCGGCAGCCGGACGACCGACGCGTGCACGCCGCGCGCTTCGAGCGCGACCGCCGTCGCTTCGGACGCACGCGGATAATTTTCCGACACCGGCACGTGCGGATCGTCCTCCGTCGCCGCGCGGCCGGGCGCGACGAGCGCCAGGCCCGACGTGACGATCAGCGGCCGCGCCGAGCCGACGAGCGCCGCACCGATCGTCTCGATCGCGCGGCGGTCGAGTTCGCAGTTCTGCGCGAAGCGCGAGAAGTCGTGATTGAATCCCGTGTGGATCACCGCATCGGCGGCTTCGGCGCCGCGCGTGAGGCTGTCGAGATCCTCGAGCGACCCGCGATGAACGTCGGCGCCCGCCGCGGCAACCGACGCCGCGGCCGCGTCGGACCGCGCCAGCCCGAGCACCGAATGCCCGGCGGCCACGAGCTCGGCCACGACGGCCGAGCCGACGAATCCCGATGCTCCCGTAACAAAGACACGCATGTTCAGCACCTCCGGATGAAATGGAGGCTTACTATCTGTCGAGCGCCGCTCGCGGTGAAGTCGTGACGGTTTACTGGTAAACGAACTAACAGGATATGGCTGACGCCCCCGACAACCTGCTCGGCGCGTACCTGCGGGACCGCCGCGAAAAACTCGACCCCGTCGCGCTCGGGCTGCCGGCGACGCGCCGCCGCACGCCGGGCCTGCGGCGCGAGGAAGTCGCGCAACGCGCGCACGTGAGCGCCGCGTGGTACACGTGGCTCGAACAGGGGCGCGGCGGCGCGCCGTCGGCCGACGTGCTCGACCGGCTCGCCCGCGCGCTGATGCTCAACGAGGCCGAACGCGAGCACCTGTTCCTGATCGGCCTCGGCCATCCGCCCGAGGTGCGCTATCACGCGCCGGCCGGCGTGACGCCGCGCCTGCAGCACGTGCTCGATTCGCTCGACGCGAGCCCCGCGATCATCCGCACCGCGACGTGGGACGTCGCCGCGTGGAACGACGCGGCGGCCGCGACGCTCACCGACTATGCGACGCTGCCGCCGGCCGCGCGCAACATCCTGCGGCTGATCTTCGTCGACGCGGGCGTGCGTTACGCGCAGCCGAACTGGGAGCGCGTCGCGCGATTCGCGGTCGGCGCGTTTCGTGCGGACATCGCGCGCAGTGGCGCGACGCAGGCGGTGCAGGCGTTCGTCGACGAGATGCGCGCGACGAGCGCCGAATTCGACGCGATGTGGCGCGACCACGATATCCGTACGCACGACGAAGGTACGAAGGAGATCCGCCATCCGCAAGCCGGCCGGATCGCGCTCGAATATTCGGCGTTCTCGGTCACCGGCAGCCCGGACCTGAGCCTCGTGATCTTCACGCCGGTGACGCCGGCCGATCGCGCGCGGATCCGGGAACTCGTCGCGGCCCGCGAACAGGCGCGCGCAACACAGGCGCCGGCTGCGTGACCTCACGCGACTTTCCCGGGAACCTGTTTCAGGACGATACGTATCAGCGGATCACGAGGCAGACCTCGTCGTTCGATATCCGCCACTGACGAACGCGGGCGGAAAACGCAAAGGGGCGTCGCGCACGAATGCGCGACGCCCCTTTGTTCCTTCACGGAAAAGCGCCGGCTACGCGGCGCGCTGCAGCAGATCCGTGGCGAACGACTTCGCATGCGCGACGGCTTCTTGCGCGTCGCCGAATACGCCGAGCTGATCCCAGTGCTCCTCGGCCGCGTAGGTGCCTTTCACGGCGAGCGCCCGCTGGACGCTCAACTGCGCCGCGTATCGGCCGTCGTCCAGCGGCCGGGCCGTCGCGACCACCTTGTGCGGCGGGCTCGCCCGCTCCGGCTGAACCAGCTCGACAGGGCCGCTGAGCGTGCCGATGTTCATCAACTCGTTTCTGGTGTTGCAGTCCGGGCAGTAGAAGCACCAGCCGGCGCCCTCCTGATGGTGCCTGACCTGCCCGCGAGCCAGCACGGCACGACATTCAACGTTTTCGCAGATGAACGGCATCGCAGTCTCCGGAGTTGTTTGACGGAAATCCTAGCATGTCCGACGGCGGTCAACCATCGGCATCCGCATGATTGCCGCACTGGCAGTTTCGGCTGGTTACGGAGGCCCGGTCAGCCAAGCGTCGGCGCCTTTCGCTGCGCTGCAAAATCGGCGCTTTTTCCCGCATCGGGAAGCCGCCTGCACGACCGCGACGGTCGCCGGTTGGCAGGCGACGAAGCGGCTGCTCGACATCACCCGGGATAAACTGTCGGCCCGATACCGAACCGAGAGAAGCGTCATGTTGATCCGCGTTGCGACCCTGGCCGACGCCGTCCCGCTTGCCGAATTGAAGCGCGATACGTTTCGCGAAACCTTTCTGCAGGACGGATTCGGCATCGACTACCCGCCGCACGATCTGGCCGAATACGAAACCCGGACTTACTCGGTGGCAGCGATCACCGGACAGCTCACCGACCCGCAGTGCCGCACGTGGGTAGCAGAAGGCGACGACGGCACGCTGGTCGGATATGCACACGCGGGGCCGTGCAAGCTTCCGCATCCGGACGTGGCGGACGGCTCGGGCGAAATCCATCAGATCTACCTTCGACGCGGCACACAAGGTACCGGCGCCGGACGGGCGTTGTTCGACGCCGCGCTCGAGTATCTTGCCGCGACGCGCCCCGGCCCGGTATGGCTGGGCGTGTGGTCGGGCAATGCGAAGGCCATCGCGTTCTACGAGAAGGCGGGCTTCAAGCGTGTCGGCACGTACGATTTCAAGGTCGGCGAATCGACCGATCTGGAGTTCATCTACCGTCGGTGAGCATCGCTTTCCGTCGGCATCGCATCAGCACGGCGCAAACGAATACAGTCGATCGACGGCGGCGTAAACGACGTTTTTCCCTCGTTTCGAGTCAAACGACACAATTCGAGGGTTCCCGGTAAAATTCGCCATTCCGGGGTTCTCGATCAATTGCTTCGTCATGCATCGCATTGGATTTTTCGTTTGCCGCGGCTACGACGCGCTCGATCTGGGCGGCCCGTTGTCGGCCTTCAATCAGGTGGCCACGGCCGCCGGCCATACACCCTACGATCTTCACGTCATCTCGCCCACCGGCGGCCCGATTCCCGGCAATACCGGCCTTTCGATCGACACGAAGCCGGTCGGACGGCGCGCGTTCGACACCATCGTGTTCGTCGGCGGCGATATCGCGCCGATGCAGACTTCGGAAAACATCGCCGCGGCCAGCAAGCTGGCCGCCAAGGCGTCGCGAGTGGCCAGCGTGTGTACAGGCGCATTTCTGCTGGCGGAAACCGGCTCGCTCGACGGTTTGAGAGCCGCGACGCACTGGCGATACGCGGCGCAGTTGCAGTCGCGCTTCCCTCGCACGCGGGTCGACGGCGACAGTATCTATGTGGTCGATGGCCGCGTCTGGACATCGGCAGGCATCGCCTCCGGCATCGACCTGGCGCTCGGCATGATCGAACGGGACATGAGCGCGGAGATCGCGCGCGAGGTCTCGCGGCTGCTGGTCGTGCCGTATCGGCGGCCCGGCGGGCAGTCGCAATTCTCGGCGATGTCGCAGATGGAGCCGGAATCGGATCGCATCCGCATCGCACTGAATTTCGCCCGCGAACACCTGGCCGAAGCGTTGCCGGTCGAACGGCTCGCCGATGCAGCAAGCTTGAGCGTGCGACAGTTCGGGCGCGCATTTCGCCGGGAAACCGGCGAAACGCCGGCGCGGGCGGTCGAGCGCTTGCGCGTCGAAGCGGCGAGGCTGCGCCTGCAGGGCGGCAGCGAACCGATCGAACAGATTGCGCTGGCGGTGGGATTCACCGATCCGGAGCGGATGCGCCGAGCCTTCATCAAGCTGCTCGGACACCCGCCGCAAGCGATTCGGCGCGAGAGCAGGTCGAACGCAGCACGCTGATCGAACGCCTGACGATCAATGCGCTGCGTGGTCGACGTCCCGCTAACGGCTGAAAGGCGCGCGCGTAGCGTGACCACGCAACGCGCCATTTCGCCGGACGTCGATGGCCGTCAGTCCTTGACGGGCGGGTAAGCGTTCCACATGTCGCGATGCAGCTTCCACGTGCCGCCCTGCTTCAGGAACACGAGCGTCTGCTTCGCGCGGATCTTGAGCTTTCCGTCACCGTCGCGAACCTCCACATCCGATACCTCCGTCACGACCCGGTCGTTACCGTAGAACTCGTCATTGCTGAACGAGACGGTGCCGGGCTTCGATCCGGCATACCCGCTGGTGAAGTACTCGGTGATCGCGCGGCGCCCGGTGACCTTGTCGCCGCCCGGCGGCAAGAGCGCGCCGTCGTCGGTATAGAGGCGGCCGATCGCGTCGTAGTCCCCTCGCGCAAAGGCATCCGCCCACCGTGCGTTTTCGGCCTTGATCGCCGCTTCGGGCAGGCGTTGCGCACCACCGGCGACAGCCGGCGCCGTGAATGCAAAAAAGGACACGCACGCTGCAAGCGCAGCCGTACAAAGATGAATCCGTCGCATCGTATGATTTCCGAATCGGGTTTGAATTGAAGAGGCGGCGACCCTGTACGCGTCGCCGGCCAGCGTGTCAGCGGACGCCGGGAACGCGTGCGAGTCCCTTCGACGCGCCGGGCAGTTTCTTGTCGACCATCGCGACGAGTTCGGGTCGCGCCTCTCTCGGATGACCGGAGTGGAACGGCGGATCGGGATCGTATTCGACGACGAGCTGCGTGTATTCGGCGGCCTGCTGGCCGCGCAGCTTCGCCGCCACGCGCAGCGCGAAATCGATGCCCGCCGTCACCCCGCCGCCGCTCATGAAGCGGCCGTCGTCGTCTTCGACGAAGCGATCAGGAACGGGAATCGCACCGTATTCGGCCAGCTTGTTGACGAACGCCCAATGGCACGCGCTGCGCTTGCCATCTAGCACGCCCGTCGCGGCAAGCACGAGCGAGCCGTTGCACACCGACGTCACGTGTTTGGCGCTTTCCGCCAGACGCCGGATCTGCGTCTGATACGCCGGACGCATCGGCGCCGACAAATCGGACCCGCCAGGCACGAGGATCACGTCGGTCCGGTCGATATCGGCCAGCCGTTCGGTCTTCCCGTACACCACGCCGAATTCGAGCGTCACGTTGCCGCCGTCGAGGCTCGCGTAGCGAACGTTCGTATTCGGCAGCCGGTGGAAGATCTCGCTCGGGCCCGCGAAGTCGAGCAGCGTGCCGCCGTCGTAATTGACGATCAGGATGTTGAGCGGCTCGGTCGGCGCAAGCAGCGCTGCGCTGCCCGTCGGCGCCGGCGCAGGCGCGGCGTGCCCGAGCAACGCGCTGCCGCCCAGCACGGCGCCGAGGGTGGCGGCGCTGCCGAACTTCAGGGCATCGCGGCGCGAACGGCCTGCCCGCGTGAGTTGCCCGCCCGGGGCATGATTGTCGCTACTGTCGGTCAAGATGATGCTCCTTGCACTTCGGCCCATGGGCGAGCGCGACCACGCCGGGCCGGATCGAATAACCGCCACCGCGAACGGCGTGGCGGACGTCAAATCGGTATGGGGATGAGCCGGGATGACGTGCCGGACTCAGGAAGCGTGCAGCGCAGGCTCAAAGCTGCGACGCCCCGCCATCGACCACCAGCTCGGTGCCGACGACGAACGACGATTCGTCGCTGGCAAGATAGAGCGCCGCGTACGCGATGTCGTCGGCGTGGCCCATGCGGCCCACCGGAATCGCTTCGGCGAATTCGGCCTTGCGGTCGCGTACCCATTCGTCGGGCTTGCCCCACTTCGAAAGCAGCGGCGTATCGATCGCGCCGGGCGCGATCGCGTTGAAGCGGATTTTCCGGTCGAGAAATTCGTACGACCAGCTGCGGGCCAGCGAGCGCACGGCGGCCTTCGCCGCGGCGGTCAGCGAGATGCCGTGCTTGCCGGTCTGCGCGACGAACGAGGTATTGAGGATCACCGAAGAACCTTCGCGCAAGTACGGCAGCGCCGCTTGAAGCGTGAACACCACGCCCTTGACGTTGACGTCCATGATGTCGTTGTACAGCGTGTCGTCGATGTCGTTGACGGCGGACGGGAAAGCCCAGCCGGCATTGGCGAATACCACGTCGAGACCGCCGAACCTCTCGTCAACCTCGCCGGCAATCGCGCGCATGTCGTCGAGCGACCGCACATCGCCCTTGAGCACGACCGCATGCTCGCCGAGCTCCGCCTTCACGCGCTCGAATACGCTTTCGTCGCGCCCCGTCACCGCGACGCGCGCGCCTTCTGAAATGAACAGCTTCGCGGTGGCCAGACCGATGCCGCTGGTGCCGCCCGTGATCAACGCCGATTTGCTCTTGAGTCGCATCTTCCGTTCCTTTTCATGTCGTGGTTGACCAGGCCGGATACGCGACGCGTCATCGCGTTTGCGTGCGGGTTCCGGCTCGATCGTTCATGTGAAGTATGGAACGGGACGTAAATGGCTCAAAGGTCGTATAACCCTCGAAAAGCGTCATCTGCTGCGCGTGGCTGCGGCGGTGAAACAGATCATTTGCGGTACGGCAGTTGCGTTACGATGCACGTCATCCCCAACTCCGCAGACGCAGAAGGACATGAGAAATCGTCACGTCAAGGCAAGCGTCGTAGACGTTGCGCTTTTCGCGATCGCAGCCGCCCCACTCATTGCCCATGCAGCACCGCCTCAGCAGATCAACGCGCCGAGCTACGACACCTACAAGTCATGGCTGGTTGCCTGCGACAACGGCCTGACTTGTGAGGCGAAGGGTTTCGCGAGCGGTGGTGAAACCGGCATGGACTTGCGCTTCATTCGCGCGGCCGGACCGGACGGCTCACTTGAAGCGCGCCTGAGTGGCGGCCCCGACATCGATCTCGATGACCTGCGTGTCGACGGCGCGCCATTGCGGCTGGAAGCTTCGGCGTGGCACCTGAACACCGATCGCATCGACAATCAGACGACGTTGTCGACAACCCGCCCGGCCGCCATAGCCGCCTTCGTGTCCCGGCTTCGCAACGGCAAGAAGCTGCAGATCGGTTCGGATGCGAGCGCTTATATTCCGCTCGACGGCATGGTAGCCGCCCTCTTGCGCATCGACGATCGGCAGGGGCGCATCGGCGGTGTGACCGCATTGATCCGCAAAGGCCTCGCCCCCGCATCGCAGGTCGCACCCGCCCCTTCGTTGCCGGTCGTGCCGACACGGAAGATCGCTCCGCAATTGTCCGATCGAGAGGCAGCAACCCTGATCGCACGCGCGAAACGTATCCGGGACGCCAGTGACTGCGACGAGAATGCGCCGAAGTATCTCGAAGAAGCGGCGTATGCCCTTGATGCACGAAAGGCGCTGGTATTTCTTCCGTGCATTCAGGGCGCCTACCAGGGATCGTCCCATGTGTTCATCGCCCAGCGCACGGGTAACGTAGCGCCAGAGCCCGTCAAGCTGAGCGATCCAGGCGGAGGTGTTCTGGATAACCTGTTTTTCGAACCGGGCTTTGATCCGGCTACCGGCACCTTGTCGACTTTCGGCAAAGGGCGCGGGCTGGCCGATTGCGGGTTTCGCACCGAATGGATCTGGGATGGCCAGGCATTTCAGTTGTCGTCGTCGGCCCGGCAGGAAACGTGTGGTGGTGCTGAACCGGGTGACTGGCCCACACTCTATCGGTCGCGACGGAAGTAAGGTGGCCATCGGCTGCGGTAACGGGCCCCGGCGCGCGCTGGCACGGCCCCGCGCGCCCCGACCATCATTTGCGGGAGTGATGACACTCCCCTTTTTCTGCGGATTTGACCGGGGAGCGGCGGGCCGACAACACTAGCCCGCAGTGCCGTACGAGACGGCACGCGCCCGCCTCCCCCTTCAGAGTTCCGCCATGTACCCGACCGACACCGTGCAATCCCCGAGCGCCGTCCGGCCGCTCGCCGACCGGCAACTGCGCCGGATCGTCATCGCCTCCGTCGCCGGCAACGCGATGGAGTGGTACGACTTCTTCGTGTATGGCACGGCCGCGGCGCTGGTGTTCGGCCACGTGTTCTTCCCGCCCGGCGCATCGCCGCTCGCCGGCAGCCTCGCCGCATTCGCGGCGTTCGCGCTCGGCTTCATCGCGCGGCCGCTCGGCGGGATCGTGTTCGGCCACGTCGGCGATCGCTACGGGCGCAAGGCATCGCTCGTCTGGACGCTGCTGATCATGGGCGCGTCGACCTTCGCGATCGGCCTGCTGCCGACCTATGCGCAGGTCGGCCTGTGGGCGCCGGCCGCGCTCGTCGTGCTGCGCCTGCTGCAAGGCATCGCGTCCGGCGGCGAATGGGGCGGCGGCGTGCTGATGATCAGCGAGAACGCGCCGCCCGAGCAGCGCGGCTACTACGCGGCGTGGAGCCAGCTCGGCGTGGGCGGCGGCTTCGTGCTGTCGGCGGCCGCGTTTCTCGCCGCGCAGGCGCTGCCGGACGACGCGTTCCGCACGTGGGGCTGGCGGCTGCCGTTCCTCGCGAGCGTCGCGATCTTCGCGATCGGCATCTATATCCGCCGCCATCTGCCGGAAAGCCGCGACTTCGAGCAGGCCGGCAAGCGCGGCGCACACGCACATTTGCCGATCGTCGAGTGCATCCGCCGCCACCCGAAGGAAATCCTGCTCGCGATGGGGCTGCGCGTGGCCGAGAACGGCGGCGCGTACATCTTCCTCGCGTTCTCGCTCGTCTACGGAAAATATCTCGGGATTCCGAACGGCACGATGCTGACCGGCGTGATGATCGCGATGATCGTCGAGATGGGCGCGATGCTCGCCTGGGGCCGGCTGTCCGACCGGATCGGCCGCAAACCGGTGTACCTGATCGGCGCGCTGAGCCTCGTCGCGTGCGCGTTTCCGTTCTTCTGGCTGCTCGATACGCGCGTGACGCCGCTCGTATGGCTCGCGTTGACGATCGGCACGGCGGTGAGCCACGGCGCGATGATCGGCACGCTGCCCGCGCTCGTCGGCGAGCTGTTCAGCACCGAGGTGCGCTATTCGGGCGTCGCGCTCGGTCACGAAGTCGCGTCGATCTTCGCGGGCGGGATGTCGCCGCTGATCGCGACCGCATTGCTCGCGCGCTATCACGCGTCGTGGCCGGTGTCGCTGTTCCTGATCGCGCTCGGCCTCGTCACGGTCGCGACGCTGTGCGTGATGCGCGAGACGCGCACCCCGCCCGCCGACGGTTCGCGCGGCGACCCGGCATGAGCGCGCGCCGCTCAGCGCCCGGCGTCGCGCCGCGCGCTGTCGAACGCCGGCGCCAGCCCGAGATGGTCGAGCAGCCGCGCGAATTCGCCGAGCCGCTGCCGCATGTACGCGGGCACGTCGACTGCCGCATAGTCGTGGAAGCCGGCACCCGTGCGCACGCCGTCGCGCCCGGCTTCCATGTTGCGCACGACGCTCGCTGCCGGCGCGAAGCGCGGGCCGATCTCGCCGGCCAGGTACCGCGACGCGTAGTACAGGATGTCGCAGCCGCCCCAGTCGATGAATTCGAGCAGCCCGAGCACCGCGAAGCGCGGGCCGAAGCCGGTGCGGATCGCGGTGTCGATGTCCTCGGCGCTGGCCACGCCTTCCTCGACCATCCGCGCGGCCTCGTTCATCGCGAGCGCCTGGATGCGCGGGACGATATAGCCGGGTGCCGGTCCGCAGATCACCGGCTTCTTGCCCACGCGTTCGAGCAGCGCCGCGAGCGCGTCGACGACGGCTTGATCCGTTGCGTCGCTGCGGCTCACCTCGACGAGCGGCATCAGCAGCGCGGGGTTCAGCCAGTGCGCGTTCAGCATCCGCGCCGGGTGCGCGACGTGGCGCTGCAATTCGGTGACGACGAACGTCGACGTGGTCGACGCGATCGTTGCATGCGCATCGACGTGTCGACCAAGCCAGCGCAACGCGTTGGCCTTTGCTTCGAGCACTTCGGGCAGCGCTTCGAACACGATGTCGGCATCGCGCACCGCGTCCGCCGCGCCCTCCCGCGCCACCAGCGCGATTCGCGCGACGACGGCGTCGGCCTGCACGGCATCGATGCGGCCCAGCGCGACCTGCGCATGCAGCGGCCGGGCGATCTCGTTGCGCGTGCGATCGTCGAACGCGCGCCAGCCGGCCGCATCGCGCGGCTTGAAGTCGATCAGCGTCACGTCGAGGCCCGCGAACGCGAACACGAGCGCGATGCCCTGCCCCATGCGTCCCGCGCCGAGCACGTGGATGCGCGTCACATCGGCGGCCGCCTTCATGCCGAATACCCCGCGTCGAGCAGCGCGCGCAGCGCATCCTTCGACAGCGCCGCGAACCCGAGCCGCTCCAGCGTGCGCCCTTCCGCATACAGGTCGCGCACCGCGACCGCGCTCGCGATGCTCAGCAGCCCCTGCGCGACGGGCGTCGGCACGCCGGCCCAGCGCCCGCACGACACGATGAACGACAGCCCGAGCCGGGTGTCCTCGAGCATGTAGCGATGCGTGCGCAGATCGATCTTCTCGCGCCAGTCGCCGCTATCGGTCAGCTTGCCGTGCGCGCCGCGCCCGTACATCCACTCGTCGCCGTCGGTCGCGTAGTGATCGGCGAGCGGGAAATGCGGCGCGCGGTAGCCGAGCGCTTCGCGCACCGCGATGCGTTCGGCGTCGAGCGCGTTCGTCACGCGGCGGATCGACGGCTGCGTGCCTTCGTTGTGGATGTCCCACGCGTCGAAGTGTTCGAGCGGCCCGGCGTTCATCAGGATCAGCGGCGGATGGATCACGGGGCCCGCGTTCATCAGCGCGCCGGACAACGCATCCTCGACCGGCTCGACCGACGGATAGCCGGCGCGCAGCACGTCGAACGCCCAGCCGGCCGCGTTCGACGGCCACACGCCGGTCGGCAGGCGCGTCGCGTATGCGCTGATCACGACGTCGTTGTCGCCATGCTTGCGCACCAGGTACGGCAGCGTGCCGGTTTCGGCGAACGCGACGCCCGAACGGTTGCCGGCGTCGGCGGCCGCGCGGGCGAACACGACGCTGCCGAACGTGCCGGGCGGCAGGAACACGACCTGGCCGTCCTCCAGCAGCGGCGCGACCTGCGCGGCGAGCGCGTCGTGCGACGTAGCCGGCAGCGGCACCACGACGAGCCGCGCGCCGCGCAGCGCGGCGGCGAGATCGTCGGTCAGGCGGATCGCGCCCGGCGCATCGCCGAGCGGCACCGCCCGCTTGCCGCGATAGTCGGTGACGTTCAGCACGCCAAGCTCGCGCAGCCGCGCATGCGGCTCGCGATCGCGCCGCCACCACGTCACGTCGTGGCCTTTTTCGAGCAGGTCGATGGCCGCCGCATGGCAGCCGTGGCCGCCGCCCAGAACACATACCTTCATCGTTTTCTCCCGGTGATCGAGTATGTCCGAGACTACGCGGGCACTTGCACCGCGTCGCTTCAAAACGCGCAACGACGCGCCCGTTCGCGCAACGCAATCGCGGTGCGGCGGATGCCGCCGCGCCCCTGCATCCGCCACGAGGTCTACGAATGGACATCGCCCTTTCCCGCCATGCGCCGAACCGGCTCGGCACGCTACAGGCGCCCGACGAAGTCGAACGCGCGGTCGCGCACCGGCTCGGGCCGCACCGGATGACCGCGTCCGGCCGCGATCCGTTTCACGCGGAGCTGTACGAGGTGCCGCTGCATCACGGCGCACTGCTCGAACTCTGCTACGGCCGCGCAACGCGCATCGAGTTCGGCGACGACGCCGATCACTTCCTGTTCCGGCTGACGCTCGCCGGTGCGTGCGAGTTGCAGGCCGGCAGCGTCGTCGCGCGCGCCGGCCCCGGCGCGCTGACCGTATCGTCGCCTGCGCTCCCGAGCCGTCTGCGCACGAGCCCCGATTGCCGCAACCTCGTGCTGCGGCTCGAACGCGGCGCGCTCGAGCGCAAGTTGCAGGACATGCTGCAGGCGACGCTCACGCGGCCGCTGCAATTCGACCTCGCGGCCGGCGGCGCGGGTGCGGGCGCCGCGCTCGTACGGCCGACCTTCGAATACCTGTGCCGGCTCGGCGCGCAGCCGGGCATCGGCGCGGCGTCGCCGGTGTTCGGCGCCGACCTCACCGCGTGGCTGATGTCGCTGCTGCTCACGCACCTGCCGCATTCGTACAGCGACGCGCTGCGACGCGGCACGCCGCCGCTGCCCGCGCACGTGCGCCGTGCGTGCGCTCACGTCGATGCGCATCTCGGCGAACCGCTCGCGCTCGCCGCGCTGGCGGCCGTCGCCGGGGTCGCGCCGCGCACGCTGCAACATGCGTTCCGCGCGTTCCTGCACACCTCGCCGGCCGCGTACGTGCGCGAGCGCCGGCTCGCCGCCGTACACGCGGCGCTACAGCGCGGCAACGCGCGCAGCGTGACCGACGTATTGATCGCGCACGGCATCCATGGCTTCGGCCATTTCGCGAAGGCGTATGCACGGCGTTACGGCCACGCGCCTTCCGTCACTGCGAGGCAGACACGATGACGCTCTCCGCTCCCGGCCGCCCCGCGGCCCCCGCC